>JANOUN010001390.1:0-6863 GCA_031416875.1 Planctomycetota bacterium
TTGAGAGTTGAATATTCCTGAGAAGATTCCTGGCAACGCATCATTTTGAGGCCGACTAAATGTAGGCCGACTTCGCCGAAGTCGGCACAGCAGATTTCAGCGAAATCTGCTTACTTGTTTCGGTTGCGGGCGAAGCCCGCGTCAAGATTCAGGAGGAAATGTCGGTGTACGCAGATGCGCCATCGTTTGAATCAGGGGATTGCCGCGCGGCAATTCCCTCTCGGCACAAAGTTGCTGTGACGGATACTGATAACATGCTCGGTATTTCGCAACTCAGCATGAACTGCAATCTCTCTTGCCGCTCCAAACCGGGAACTCGTCCAATGGCGTGGACTTAATGAGCGGAATGGCGCTAGCCACCGGTATCTGTTCCTGAAAACCCTGGAAAAACCGGCGGCTAGCGCCGTGCCGCTCACGGCGAAAAGGGCGAAGTCCACGCCATTGGGGAAATCGACACGCGAGTGGCAGCTGTATTTCCACCAGTGCCTGCCTCATTTTACAGTCTCGGTCGTCGCGATTTCTTTTGTCAGCCATGCTGTGGCGTCGGCAAGATGAGGATCATTGAATGCGACATCCGGAGCGGGGCGCTCGTAGTCCAGGGCATCGCGTGCAGTCATCCAATTCTGCCATTCTTCCTTCGACATGCGATGTTCATGCCCTTCGGATGGTTTCACGCCCCAGTCGTCTTCAGGCTTCATGTCGTCGGTGCGGTGGATATTCAGGCCGCTGGGGCGATAGTAGTTCGCTGTGGTCAGCTTGAGCAGGCTCTTGCCGGACTCCAGCCGCAGCACAGTCTGCACGCTTCCCTTT
Organism: Planctomycetota bacterium; assembly: GCA_031416875.1. Lineage (GTDB taxonomy): Bacteria > Planctomycetota > Planctomycetia > Planctomycetales > Planctomycetaceae > SXXK01. Next base: position 811 of record JANOUN010001390.1, read on the forward strand.
CCAAATGTCCGCTCCCCGACAATGATCGCTCGATTGTTGTCCTGCAGAGCGGCGCTCAGGACTTCACTGGCGGACGCACTGTAACGATTCACAAGCACCGCGACTGGTATGTTGGGGAACGTCATACCTTGCCTGGCCTGCCATGATCGCTCAGGGACCGTGCGTCCTTTGACGCTGACGATCGTGCCCGATTCAAGAAACATATCCGTAATCTCAATTGCGGCGGTCAGCAGTCCGCCAGGATTGGAACGCAGGTCCAGCATGATGCCTTTGACACCGGATTCCACCAGAGTCTCCATTGTCTGCCGCAGATCCTCCGGTGTGTTTTTCGTGAAGTGTGTGATTCGCAGACAGGCAAACTTGTTTACATCATCCAGCAGATAGTTCCAGGTGTGATCGGCGTTTCTTTGATGCCCCACGACTGTCGGGATCTGAATGATCTCACGCACCACCGTGACTTGTTCTGTCGTCGGTGAACCGGCCCGCACAATGCCGAGTTCCACCGGACGGCCGGATGGCCCTGTCAGTCGTTCGGTGAGTGCAGCCTGAGTCAATCCTTTCGTGGACTTGCCATCGACTTCAACGATCTCATCACCGGTTTTCAATCCCCCGCGGAAGGCGGGTGAACCCGGCAGGACACTGATGATTTCCAGTTTGTCGCTCGAAGCATTGACATGAATCCCGATGCCACCGAATTCCTGATCGATGTACCGATCGAACTGACGCACATTTCGCGGAGCAATGTAGCTGGAATATGGATCAAGATGTGTTGCCATTCCCTGGACCGCCGCTTCTACCAGATCACGACGATCGACGTCGTTGACGTAACTCAAATCGATCTGTTCGTAAGCTTCGGCGAAGAGCCGCATGAGTTCAAAGTCTTCCCGCGTTCTGTCAATTGCCGCCTTATCTTCAACGGCGTTAAGCGTTGGCTGAGCTGCATAAAATCCTGCAGTCGCTGCCAGCAGACACATGAGAATCGAAGAGGTGAGTTTCATTGAGATGATTCCAGGGCAGGATCTGTGACGGCAGGCATTTGAGTGAGCGATTTGCGTCGGACAGGGTTTCAGGCTGAAATACCGACCCGGAGAATAGTCCAATCGGGTTCTCCGGGTGAAGACACGAACGTCGATTTCCGGCCAGGATCTGCAATTGCCGGAAAGTTTCTTTGCAATTTTTTGACTGATTTCCTGGTAAGCCATAACCGCATGACCACTCCAATCGCATGGATGAATGGTGATTTGATTCCGTACTCACAGGCGGCATTACCCGTTTGGGATCTGGGCGTTGTGGCGGGTGCGTCTGTCTCGGAAATGGCGAGAACGTTTGCTCACAAGCCTTTTCGAATCTCGCAGCACATGGATCGCCTGCTGTCTTCGATTCGCAAGATCGGTTTCCCTGAACAGTTCGACAAACAGCAACTGCTGCAGGGCGTCAATGGCGTGCTCGCGCACAACCTTTCGCTGGTTCCTCCCAACCGTGACCTTGGAATCGTGATATTCTCCACCGCCGGTGCGAATCCGACATACCTTGGCACCGAACTGGCCAGGAAGACACAGGCGACAACCGCCGTGCATACGTTTGAGCTGCCTTTTGAAACATGGCGGACACAACTGCGGGACGGGGTGCATCTGCGGACCTCAGGTGTGCGTCAGATCCCTGACGACTGCTTTGACGTCAGCCTGAAGGTTCGCAATCGTCTGCATTGGTGGCTGGCCGATCAGGAAGCCACTCGGCTGGAACCTGGCAGTAAGGCTTTGCTGTTGGATCACGCAGGGTTCATTACGGAAACAAGCACTTCCGCTGTGCATCTTGTCTGCAACGACCGCATCATCACGCCGGACTCGTGCGTTCTGAACAGTTTGAGCAGCCAGCTTGTTGAAGAATTTGCGAAGTCGCTTGGCCTCCCGTTTGAACGACGCCCCGTTCCGCTCGGCGAATTCAGTTATGCCAGTGAAGCATTCCTGTCGTCCAGCGCGGCCACGCTGCTGCCGGTGAGTCAGATCAATGGCGAACGAATCGGCAAGACTATTCCCGGTCCGGTGTTCAATCAAATCGCTGCCAGCTGGAGCAAACTCGCGGGCATCGACATCATTCAGCAGGTTCTTGACGCGCAGACATGAATCATGCCTCGGCAGAAATCCGGCAGGTCGTCCGGTTTTCGACTGCTGACAAAATGGCGATCAACGACCACGGATGCATCTTCGAACAGGGCTCCCGCGTTGATGAGATCGTCTTTAATGCCCGGCGATCCAGTGACCTTGACGCCTTTGTAAACCCTGGCGGAAATCGGAATCCAGCCACCATGACAAATGGCCGCGACCAGTTTGCCTGCGGCCGCAAATTCGCGGGTAATTCGCAGAACTTCCGGATCGCGTCGCAGCTTGTCCGGCATCCAGCCGCCGACACAGATCAGACCGTGAAACGTCGAGGTGTCGATTCCCTGAATCTCGGTATCCGAGACGCATGGATAGCCGTTCTTGCCCATGTACTTGCGACCGGGATCCTGACCGGCCACCACGAACGTGGCACCCGCTTCGGTCAATCGGTGTTTGGGATACCAGAGTTCGAGGTCTTCGTAGTCGTCGCCGACAAAACAAAGAAACGATTGCCCGTTCAGGACGCATGGAGAGGTGTGTTCAGCGAAGATTGTCATAGAATTGGTGCTTTACAAAAAACACAGCGTGGTTCGACTTAGAGAATCTTGCTTGCCAATCCGCCTGGGTGTGTGGCGATTGAATCCTCTGTTTGACTCTAAAACGCCGCGTGGAAATGTTTGTCCGACAACCGCCCGACCGGCAAGAAGGTTCATCTTATCCAAAGAACAGGGCCAGACGTAGCGCTCCCCACGATTGCAGCAAGCGTTTTTCGTGAAATTGGCTGCCCGGTTTGAGTGTGTGGGATTCGGGCCGTTCAATCTGCCGGTGGCGCGGCTGTATGGCGAAGAGGTCATTCCGGAATGCCGCAAGAAACACATTACGAAAGTCGAAGTGCTGGAACATTCGGCGGCGTGTGCGACAATTGCGCATGCGTCGTCATCCGCCTGGCACCCTGGCAGAACTCAATCAACCACAGGCGATTGGAGGTTTTCGAGTGCACATTATGTCTTTGGTAAGAACGGTGGTTTTTGGTCTCATCGGATGCGTCGCATCGGCTGGCAGCGCGAGCGGTGACGAACAGGATGCTGGAACGAAGCCGCTCGACGTTGGGAGGGCCGCAAGTGAGGTACGACTTGTGATGCCCGCGTCGATCCCCGCGGTGGAGGGGATTGAGTGTAATCTTTACTTCGACAACCTGGTCCTCGTTGCGCGGCCGGGGAGCGTGTTGTTCGATGTGGTCTGTGCGAAAGGGCGTCAACAGGCGGAGCGCTGGACGTGGGTGCCGACTGATGCGGATATCGGTTCTCATCCGCTCGAACTGATCGTGCGCGACGACAACAGCCGCCGCATCACGTCGGCCAGTTGCACAATCAATGTCGTCGCGGCCAGACACGGCGCAGGGCAATCACTGACGATGCTGATGATCGGTGACAGCCTCACCCATGCCGCGACCAGCATCGTCTCGTCGAAAGTATGCTTGAGAGATACGCCAGTCCTTTATCCGATCCGGCCGCCGGGGGTCGAGTGCATCTGGTGCCCGCGCACACCAAAATCAAACGATCTCGATGCCCTTGACGGACTGAATCACAATTGTCGCGTGCCGCTTGCACGCTTGGTGTCTGCACGCGACAATTGGCAGTTTGGTCAACCCACTTCTGTGGTACAGTTTGCTTCCAGACCCGATTTTATGCCTGATCGTCTTCGCGGCATCACTGAAACATAAAATTATGAAACGCTTTCAGATCCTCCTGATCCTCGCTGCACTGGCAGCGTCGATCGTTGGTTTTTCGTCGCCCGTGCATGCTCAAACTCGCTCAGCGGGGCTGATGAACTTCAGTAGTGACGGTCAGTCCGTTGCCTGTTCCAATCGCGACAGCGGCACGGTCACAATTCTGAGTTGGCCGGAACTCAAAATACAGCATGAAATACCCGTCGGGTCGCATCCGGAAGGCGTGGCATGGATCGGCACATCGCATAAACTCGCCTGTTGCATTTATGGAGATGACACGATTGCCATTCTGGATGCGGAGAGTGGCAAAATCGATCGGCGAATCGACGTGTTTGACGAGCCGTATGGTGTCGTCAGTTCGCAGGACGGAAGCAACCTGTATGTGACGCTGGAGTTTCCAGGGCAGGTGATTCAGCTCGATCCCGCATCGGGTATTGTCACGGCAACCTGGCAAGTTGGTCAGATGCCGCGCGGGATTGCTATTAGTCGCGACGGCAGTTTTCTGTTGGTGACCGAATACCTGACTTCGAAAGTGATCAGGATCTCAACGGCTGATGGCACGGTGCAGCAGACATGGGACGGTGCTTCAACGGATAATCTGGCTCGTCAGGTCGTGCTGTCGCCGGACGACCAGAAGGCGTACTTCACGCACATTCGTTCGCGTGTCACAGCGTCCCACGGCAACGGGTCGATTTTTCCGTATGTGTCCGTGGCAAGACTGACGGGAGAAAAAGCCGGGACACGCATGCGCGTGCCGATGGATTCACTGCTTGGCGCGCGTGTCACCGCGAATCCGTGGGACTGTGATGTGTCCGCCGACGGAAAACGTCTTGGCGTCGTCTTTGCAGGCACGAATGACATGTATCTCTGCCGCATCCTCCCCGACGACTATGTCGAACTGGAATACGAAAAAGGCATGAGGCTTGGAAATAACCCGCGTGCCGTCCGCTTCTCTCCGGACGGCAAGGCGCTGGTGATCTACAACGCGCTGGACTTTGAGATCGTGGTGCTGCAGGTCCCGGACGGGACAGAAATCGCCCGCGTGGCAGTGACAAAGAATCCACTCAGCGAAGAACTGCGGCTCGGCAAGAAGCTTTTCTATACGGCTCTGCAGCCGATGTCCTCCCGAAGCTGGATTTCCTGTGCCAGTTGTCATCCCGACGGTGATGCCGACGGACGCACATGGCAGCAGCCGGAAGGATTAAGGAATACTCAACCGCTGGCAGGCTTGTCGTGGACGCATCCAGTCCACTGGTCCGCGGATCGCGACGAAGTGCAGGACTTTGAACATACGATTCAGGGCCTGCTCATGCAGGGACAGGGGTTAATGAAGAGACCACTTCCCGATGCTTTGGGTGAGCCATTCAGCGGCAAAAGTAAAGCTCTGGATGCATTGGCGGCCTACACAAATTCGCATCAGTATGCGTTGAGTCCCTTTGTGAAGAACGGGCTGAGCGAATCGGCTCAGCGCGGACAGCAGTTGTTTTTCTCCGCCGAAACAAAATGTGCGACATGCCATTCCGGTCCGATGTTGACGGATTCTCAGCCGCTGGCAGTGGCCGACATTGTGCGACATGATGTGGGGACCGGTAAAGATGACCCTTCGGAACTCATGGAACCGAAATACGACACGCCGACACTGCTGGGACTTTATCGTTCCGCACCGTATCTGCATCATGGCAAAGCGGCAACCTTGAAAGGTGTCCTGACGACGTCCAACCCGCGGGATGAACACGGTGTCACAAGTCATCTAACCGCATCCCAGATTGAGGACATGGTTGAGTTCCTGCTTGCTCTGCCATTTGAAGACCCCGAACCCGCCGCAAAGGCCGCAGGGTTGAAACAGGTCATCAAGTAATCCAGGGCAGGCGCAGGTGCGTCGCCAGCACTAGAAATTCGGATTGACTCTGTAGGCCGGACCAAGCATTGACGTCGCACTCGTCACTGACTACGTTTGAGCGAAACACTTTCTGCACGCTCACTGCACAGCTGAAGACCTCAAGCCACTATGACCACATCGCCATCTCTCGCCGACCTCCGTGCCGCCCTTGCCGCTCTCTACCCCGACAAACACCAACTGGAACAGGCAATCCAGCACCTGGCCACTGCCATACAACCGGATGCCCCCCAGATCGACGGCGTCGATGTGGACCTGCAGCGTCAAAGTCGCTGCGGATTTCCGGAAGTCATTTTCGGCGAAGGCAAATCGACGAACGTGATTGTGA
>JANOUN010001391.1:0-7620 GCA_031416875.1 Planctomycetota bacterium
TTCGGCTACGGTTTGATTCCGAATTTGGCTGCGGCTTGGTCGTTGCCGCCCGGAGCATAATGACACTCATCATCACTTTGCCAGGTTTACCCGCACCAGTTCTTTATCGTTCCTGGCGAACACACTCTTCATGGCAAACGCAGGGTGTGACCAGATTGTCATTCGGCGCTGCACTGGGCGAGTCGGCTCAACGAGTTTGGCCCGGCTGATTTCTTTGTAACCAGACTCAGACAAATTCGCAATGATCAGGTCGCCCTGTTCGTTGTGCAGGAAATATCGATCGCCCTGCGGCACGATAAACGCATTCCACCAGCGACCATCGCCAGTGGCTTCCCGCGTTTCCCAGACTCGTTCCCCCGTTTCTGTCTTCAGACATCGCAACTGGCCGTAGCTGCAGATTCCAAAGATATTGTCTTTGTTCACAACCGGCGTCGGCATGATGGAATGCAATTTGTCAGTCTGCTGTTCGTTGGCACCATTGCCTTTCCATAAAATTTCCGCATGGTCCGCACTCACTTTCAGCATATGCGGCCCTTCGTAAAATGATGTCAGAAACAGGCGATCGTCCAGTTTGCGCGGCATGGGTACGCAAAGTCCTGCCTTGATCGCCCACGGGACTTCCCACAACACCGTTCCTGTTTCCGGATCAAGCGAAGAGATGGCCGACGGATGCCAGATGATCAATTGCCGCCTTCCCGCGAATTCGTAGATGACCGGAGGACAATAACCGACTCCCGGATCATTCAGAGATCGCCAGAGTTCCTTTCCCGTCAACTTGTCGAAGCAGACAACGAGCCCGTTGTTTTTGCCGCCCACAAGCGTGATCAGCTTCTCGCCATCGACCAGAGGTGCCGCCGCCATGCCCCATGTCGGCATCTCAGTTCCAAAGTCTTTCTCAAACGCTTTCTGCCAGATGATGGAACCGTCGTTCACATCCATGCAGAACATATGGCCCTGGGTGCCGATGAAGTAAACTCGATTTTCATCGATCACAGGCGTCGCGCGAGGTCCGTGGGCGTAACCGACCGTGTAACGCACGTAGTATTCGTGCTTCCACAACGGTTTGCCGGTCTCCGCATCGAAGCACAGCAGGCGTTCCAGTTCGCCGTCCGCGATGCGATCGGTCAGAAACACTCGACCGTCCGCGACCGCTGGTCCGGAATATCCTTCGGCCACTTCGACTGACCAGACGCGAGGAAGCAAGCCGTCGGTCGGGAACTTGTCCACAATTCCATCCTCATGCCAGACACAGTCTCGCTGTGGTCCACCCCATTGAGGCCAGTCATCGGCCATACTGCTCACGCTGAGCACAACCATCGCAGTAACTGCGCAGGCTGCCGTCCGGAAACACGAAACGACAAACTTCAGAATCCATGGAACTGTTGACATGAAACTCATTTCGCATTCAGTAGAGGAGATGTGCACCGTGGCTGAAATGTATCAGACGAACATCACACCGACATGCTCGGGGACTGTCGTTTTAATCGTTTAACGGCAAGCCGCAGGCGTCGTTGCCGAGTTTCGCCTGCGCCTGCGGCTCGCCGTTAAACGAAAATGCCGACCCAAGTGACTAAAACGACAGTCCCCTAGTCTGGCAGCAGCAGGTCAGAATCTCGCAGGAAACGCACATCACTTTTACTGTGTTCGGGGCTGAGCATCGTTTCGTCATTGAGCTCATCGTCGCCGATGACGGGAATCATCTCGGTGGCACCATTCCGCGTGACACGGGCGGGTCCCTGATCCGGACCGAGATGCACTCGGTAAGTTATCCCGGAAAATGACAACTGATCACCCGGCAAAAGGGCTCCGCGAATCACGCGCTGCCCATTGACGCGTGTCCCATTGGTGCTCGCCAAATCTCGCAGGTACAGCAGTCCATCCGTCTTGACCAGGACACAGTGCTGCTTTGAAATACTGGTATGATCGATCACCAGATCGCAGAGTTTCGAACTGCGCCCGACAATCGTAATCGCGTTTTGAAGCGTAATCGGCGGTCCACCTTGTTGTGGAATCAACTGTGCCAACATCGTGGCGTACCCTGCGACGAAATAAGTTGACAGACCGAAGCAGTCTGTCACCCCGCCAGTTTGAGGTCCCGTGCCAACACTTTCAACCCTCTTTCAACAGGAATCGTCACTGCCGAGCCACAGTGAAGTCAAAAAAAGTATCTATTCCGCCAGACGGGAAGCCTTTCCCCAGGTTCGCAGGTTCATTAGACTCCGCAGTCACTGGCAGCTTACCGAATCTTCGTGGCGTGCCATGATTACGTGACACGAATGCCATCGAATGTTGCTGGACGTGGGTTCGTGAAGACGTATTCTGCAGGATCAGGATGCAATTGTCGGCGGTTTTGGATGACGGAAGGGAGTCTGCACGATGGCGTTTGAGCCGCAACGATTTATTCATGCTGCGAATATCCGACTGGATGTTCCCGTCAGTGTCCAGACAGCCGAATCACTGACCGACGAGCTGCGTTTTGCCTTTGAAGACGCCACGCTGCATGCTTTTGAAGAAGTCATTGAAGCGTCGATACGCCACGATGTGGATTTCCTCCTGTTGTCTGGCAACGTGTTTGTCGAAGCCGATCGCAGCCTTCGCGCAAGGCTGACACTATTAAAGGGTGTCAGACGACTGGCGGAACACAATATACAGGTCTTTGTATTGCCAGGCGATTCCGATCCGCCCGAAGCATGGCGTGCAATTCCAGAAATGCCCGAGAATGTCATCATATGTTACAGCTCAAACCCGGAACCTGAAGAGCTGTACGTCAAGGATCGCGTCGCGACGACGATTTCGTCGTCCATGTGGTTTGGTGAGGCGGATGCGTTCGGTATTCGCGTGCTGCCCAAGGGCACTGACGGAATTGAGCCGTTTCGCATCGGCGTGGTGAGCAAAGCAAAATATGAAGAAGCGCGACGGATGGCAGCCATGGCTGCTTCAGCATCAGACGAAACGCTCACGGCGTCGCTGATGAACATGGCGTCAGGTGAGCAGCTCAGCGGACCACAATCTGCCGTTGAATCCGATGGCGACGAATCGACTCGTGTGTGGCGTTCGATTGATGCCGAACAAGGTGAGCAACCCCGCAAGGCCGACACGGGCCGACGAAGTATCAAGCGATCTCTGGAAACGCTGGAAGCCGGCCCGTCCGACGCACATCCCTCGCTTGATCCGGGATTCATTCGATACGTCGATGAAATTCTGCAGGAGGGGCGATTGAATTTTCTGGCTTTGACCGGCGAACTGGCGCGCACCACGCTGTGGCGTGACGAGGGCGTCGTTCACTGTCCCGGGACCACGCAGCCCCGGAGTCAGATGGAAGCCTCAGGCGGCGCCTGTTCCCTGGTCGAAGTCTCGGAAACCGGGGAGACTCGGATTTCTTCGGTCGATTCCAGTTGTGTGGACTGGAAGCAAATCGAAGTCAACGTTGCGTCGCATACGAATTTGTCGTCAATACTGCAGCAGATGAAGACGCTGTTGCTGGGACAGAAACCAGGGGCGTCAGACCGGATCTGGTCGGTGCAGTGGATTCTTCGCGGAGCATTGCCTGATCTGCAGGAACTGGCGCGCAATGATCTGGATGTCGCAGCCGCCGTGGAACTGGATGAACTCAAACACACCGGTCGCACCATTCGACTGCTGCACGAAATTCGATCACTTCCCAACGCATGGCCGCCGGGTGATCCACCAACCTCTCTCGCCGATCAGTATCAGCAAATCACCGGGCGGCCCCGGGTGCTCACTGACGAGGCGCTGCATTCGCTCATCGATACCAGCAAAGAACTCACCACGGGGTGGAAACAGCGATTGACGTCCCTGCTGCCGTCGGTTGATCCGGAACAGATTATGGCAAGGCTGCGAACCGACGGGGCGACATGGTTTGTGCCCGATTTCGGTCAGGCCGACGACAGTGACGACGATTCCAACGACGTTGATCTGACTGATGACATGGATGCCGAACACGATGCATCGGGGAAGAAAGAGCCTTCTGGCGACATCCACGAATCCGCCGACATCGATTCGGAATACATGGATGATGACGACGCGGAAGACGCGGAAGAGGACGAATCCGATGACTAAACGCGGGGTTGCAGGACGAGCGGTCTGGCAAAGGAATTCGGCATGAAGCTGACGGAAATTGATATCGATCGCTTTCGCATCTGGCGCAATCTGTTGTTGCGCCTTGATCCCAAAGGACTCAATGTCATCTACGGCCCCAATGAGGCCGGTAAGACGACGCTGATGCGATTCATTCGATCGACGCTGTACGGCTACGAACCGCTGTCCACCGAACCGGCATCTCATCGACCGGACGCAGAGCAACCCTGGCGCGGAGCAGTGCGGTGTGAGCACGGCGGTCGAACGTGGCGCATTCATCGACGCGCTGAACCGGCAGGTCGCGGTCGCCTCAGAATCTCCGGTGGTCAGGAAGGCATAGAAAAAGACGCCGCGCTGGACAACATTCTGTCGGGGACCACGGAAGATGTTTATGCCGACATCTTTGCGGTGGGCGTCCGCGAACTGCAGCAACTGGCGACGCTGGGCACAAATCAGGTTGCCGAGTACATCTATGGTTTGTCACTGGGGCCACAGGGGCGACAGATTCTGGATGCTCTCGCCGATGTCAAAGAACGTCGTGCGTCGATGTTTGCTGAGGACAACCGGTCCGGGCGAATTCCGGAGCTGTTTGACAAATATGCCAGCATGTCGGGCAGTCGTCGGAACTCGGGATTGGCACGGGACAAGCATGCCAAACTCACGCGACGGCGTCTGGAACTCGTGCAGGAAATTGAAGAACTTCAAGAACGTGAAAGCAGTGTCAGCAACGAATTGCGTGGCCTGCGGTTTCTCCAGAACTGTCACAAGCCCTGGAAACGCATCAAGGATTTGAAGGAAGAACTGTCCCGGCTGCAGGTCGCACCCACGAACCCGACCGAAGCGCTCAAACTGCTGACCGCGGCGGAAAAGGACCTTCAGGAATCCTCAAACCGCCGCGATAAGCTCAACGAACAGGCGGCTCAGTTGCGGTCTCAGGCCGAAAGACTGCAGACCGATCAGTCATTCGACAAAGAACGCTATGCGATCCAGAGTCTGGTCGATCAAAGCGACTGGCTGCGTCAGATCGAAGAACAGATTCGAAATGCGGAAGACCGTTCGTCCGAACTCCGGCGTGAACTCAATCATCAGATGACTCAGCTTGGTACCGGCTGGTCGGTGGAACGCCTGAATTCGATCGACACGTCACCGGCGGCTCATCACCGTCTGCTGGAGGCGGCCAGACACTATCAGGATGTGCTTCAACGCAGCGGCAAACTCCGACGCATGCTGCGGAGCATGACCCGACGCAGTCAGAAGGAACTGGTGGAACTCAACGCGCAACTGGATTTCGTGGGCGTTCCGGTGTCCGAAGCCATCGAAATTGAGCAGTCGCGGCTGCAGGAGTTGGAAAATCTCGGGCGTCTGCGACTGCAGGAAGAACAACTGGCACTAAAAATCCAGACCGTGCGTCGCGTGATCGATCGCGTCGATACGGACGAATCGATTCCTGCGTGGGTTGACAAGACAATTACGACGATGGGATGGATCGGCGCGGCGCTGTGCCTGTTTGGCATCGCGACTTTCTCGCTGGGGGGAGAACCACGTCGCGCTCTGGGCGGTGCTCTCGCCGCGGCCGCGTTTGGATTCGCAGGCATCATGTGGTGGGGCGTTCGCAACGGACTGCGAAACAACTTCGACGCGAAAGTTGGTATTAAGCTCGACGATATTGCGGACGAAGCGAGGCAGGCCGATCGACAGCTGCGATTACTCCAGGAGCGCATTGGCAGGATGGCACTGGCCGATCGCTTTGCAGGCCGCGAGGACAACGCCGAGAACTGGAAGTCATCCACGGCAGAAATGGTCGATCGCATTGGTGACTGCTCAGCCCGGATTGCTGATCTGGAAGTGCTGCAGCGCAAACAGACTCGTGCGGCGGCGCGACGAATGCGCTTGAAGATGCTGCGAGATCGCTATAAGTCAGCTCAACAGAATGTCAACGAGCAGCGCCAGGAATGGTGTCGGGTGTTGACCTCGCTGGGCATGGATGAAACGGTACGGGTCGAACAGGCGTTCGACTGGTGGCGTCGCATTCAGGAAGTGCGTGAAATGCTGACGCAGTGGCGAAATTCGGCTCCTGAAGTCGAGGGTCTGCGGCGGATGTTTGAAGCGATGCGCGTACGAGTCGAACAGTTAGGGACTCGACTCACAAGCGCCCGCAAATTGAACTTCACGCGACCGCTGGAAGTTCTGACGTCATGGCAGCAGGAACTGAAGACTCACGATCGGGATCGCACAGAGAAAAGTCGACTGCTTGCGGACAGCGAAACTCGGCAGCGCGATGGGCTTCATGCGCAGCATCTGATGGAAGCCGCAGAACTGCGTCGCAGCGCGGTGTTTGCCCGATCAGGCGTGTCGTCGCGTGAAGAGTTGACGAAGCAGCAGGAGTCTGAAACACGTCGTGTCCAGTTGGAATCTCAGCTGAAAAAGGCCAACGAAGAATTGATCGATGTCTCATCTGCTGAAACAGAACTGGCCATTGTGGAAGATGATCTGGTGCGGTTTGATGCGTTCAAAGCGCGTGAGACGATCCAGCTGCGAACTTCGGAGCTGGCAGATGTTGAACAGCGGCTGAATAAGAATCACGAAGAACTGGGCAGTTTGAAACAGGAAATCCGGCTGCTGGAATCCAGCCGGGATTCCCATGCAGAATTCTTCAAAAAGAACCGCGTGGCCACAGAGATCTACCGCGCGACGGAAGACTGGTTCGCGCTGCAGATTGAATACGATGCCGTCGTGCAGATTCGCCGCCGCTTCGAACAGGAGAATATCTCCGGCACACTCGTGACTGCTTCTGACTACATGCACCGCATGACATCGGGACGCTACCATCGCATCTGGGCACCGCTGGGAGATGACTTTCTGTGCATTGACGACGAATACGGTCAGACGTTTCGTGTGGAACAACTGAGTGGCGGCACGCGGGAACAGTTATTCCTGGCGATCAGATTTGCACTGGTGCGTGAGTTTGCGAAACGCGGTGTGGAACTGCCGCTCGTGATGGACGATTTGTTCGTCAATTTTGATCAGGAACGCACTGAAGCGGCTGCGGACTGTCTGCTGGAGGTCGCCCGCGAAGGGCAGCAGGTGCTGTTCTTCACGTGCCACGAACACATTGCTCAGTTGTTCCAGCAGAAGCAGATTGAACCGTTGTGGCTGCCCGGTCACAAGGTGGCCTACGATGCGATGAAGCCGGAACAGGAGACTTCACACTCCGGAGACGCAGCTCACATTACAGGCGGTCATGTGGTTTCTGATTCGGATGAATTGCTCGACGATTCCTGGGACCAGCCGACCAGCAGCGATTCAGTCGCGTAGGGGGCTGTCCCGATACTCTAAAACTGTGAGCCGCAAGGCGCTAGCGGTCTGTTGAGATAATCTTGGCGCGGGCTTCGCCCGCAACCGAAACAAGTAAGCAGATTTCGCTGAAATCTGCTGTGCCGACTTCGGCGAAGTCGGCCTACATTTAGTCGGCCTCAAAATGATGCGTTGCCAGGAATCTTCTCAGGAATATTCAACTCTCAA
>JANOUN010001392.1:0-4562 GCA_031416875.1 Planctomycetota bacterium
CGGCCTCACGTCAAACTCTTCCGAGTCAGCCGCGGCAACGAACGACGCGCGGGAAATCACCGAAGACGCTGCCGCTGTCGATCGCCGTGCTCCGTGCTGTCCCACGTGCAAATCCAAAATGCGATGCATCGCCATGCAGCCAAAACTGAGCTGGTGGATTGTCATGAACAGTGACCTTCGCCCGCATTGGTATCGAGATGGATGAATCCCGCACAACAACGAGCCGCAGCGTCTGTCTGTTCGACAATTCCTGGTGGAACGGACCGTCCGCCGCTGCGCGGTGTTCGCGTGAAATGGACCGCTTTGTCATTCACCCGCAGAGTTTCACCCCACGCCGCTCTTCGACGCAGAGTACAACTGCACCAATCGCCGCGACCGGAATCGCAGTCGCCAGGCAAATCAAAGTGACAAGCCCTTCGTTACCTGGTAGACTCAGTCGTCCCGCTGAGTGACCTCGATTGATTCCGCAGACTTGCGCCCAATCCACGAGGCGGAAAAGTTCAACGCACGATCTAGGCGTCCGGCTAATCGCCAGCCGCATAGATCGCAATTCGTTCGGCAGCCAGTTCGGTAATCACCAGTTGTGGCGCTCCGGGTCCGCCGGGGACGAGTTCCACGTCCAGTTTTTCCGCGTCGTAAAGCCCCAGCGTCTCCGCCGCAATGAACCCACCGTGTTCCACTTGGGATACCAGTTCAGCGCCAGTTTGACGCTCACCATCCCATCCGACGCCGGCTTCACGTCCGCCTGTTCCACGCAACCGCCACAGATTACGGCAACAAGAATCAGAGCGGGAAGGCGATGCAAAATGGTCATGCGTGGATCCAAAGAACTAGTCTAGTATCGACGGGAGAGGTGCTGCATTGTGGGTCGAGAACGCTGCCGCTGCAAGCGGCAGCAGTGACGCAGGAAGGACATGGATGTTTGGGGAAATTGTTTCTGGACGTACGGCGCGTCATGAACGATTCACCGCGTTGCAGATGGGAAGCGGATTCCGGGTGACGTGCCCCAAACGAAGCCACAAGATATCTAATTCGCCAATTTTCACTCGAAACAGCGGACATGTCACCCTCGTTCCGTAGTTGTGGCGAGGATTCAATGAAGCGGCTTGGTATTCATTTTGTGTGGGTCGAGCTGCGTTGCTCAAGAAGGCGAAGAAGATATGATTTGCGTCGCCTCCCGAATTTTGCTGCCGGAGGTTCGGCGTCACCGCTTTGCAAATGATGTATTTTGCAGAAAGAAGCTGGAGGCCGATATTCTCCGAAAGACACCGCACATGTTCGTCCACAAGATTTCTCTACGCAACATTCGCGGATTTGAGTCACTGGAGTTTGATCTGGCGCGGCCGGACGGAAGTTACGCTGGCTGGACAGTGTTTACCGGCGACAATGGTTCGGGGAAAAGCACTCTGTTAAAAGCAATTGCCGTTTGTCTCACTGGCAAGGATACGGCCCGTGCTCTGCAGCCCAGCTTTCATCGGTGGATTCGGCACGGAAGTACGGGCCAACAATCGTCGATCGAGCTGCAGATACTTCGCAACGATGAGGACGACAAGCTGACGAATCAGGGAAAGGCACCGAAGAAGACGATTCCTTTCCCGGCAAAGATAGTCCTCGAAAACGGCGGCAGAGAGACGACGCTGATCGCTGAGACCCCTTCATCTGTGCCAAATCGCTCCAACTACCAGACTCCGGATCGGACGATTTGGTCAACATCGGCCGCCGGTTGGTTTTCGTGCGGCTACGGGCCGTTCCGTCGGGTGTTTGGGGCGTCGCCAGATGCGATGCAGCAAATGGTTTCGCCAACCACCGCTCGGTTTGCCACAATGTTTCAGGAAGCCGCATCGCTCGCAGAAGCCGATCGGTGGCTTCGCGATCTTAACTACAAGAAGCTCGAGAACAAGCAGGAGGAGAAGCTGCAACTGGAAATCCTGCTTGAGGTCCTGGGCGACGATCTAATGCCGAACCTGATTCGAATAGATCGAATTGATTCGGACGGACTTTGGCTGGTTGACCGAAACGGTGTCCAACTCGCGTGGAGCGAAATGAGCGATGGATACCGTGCCGCGTTGGCACTGTTGACCGATATTATTCGTCATCTGATGACTGCCTACGGTGTTGAGGGTCTGACCGCTCGCGACACTCAAGGCCGGTTGTTTATACAACGCAGCGGAGTAGTCCTCATTGATGAGGTCGATGCACATTTGCATCCTGAATGGCAGCGGACCATAGGATTTTGGCTTAAGCGTCATTTTCCGAACATCCAATTCCTTGTTACCACTCACAGTCCGATTATTTGCCAGGCTGCAGACCCGAATGGGTTGTTTGTTCTTCCGGAACCAGGAAGCGACGACTTGCCAAAAGCGTTGACTCCGGAAGACTACCAAAAAGTCATCTCCTCACGTCCAGACACGATTCTGCTCACTCCAGCTTTCAATCTGGATAATACTCGCTCCCCGCGAGTCGTCGAGAGTCGTGCTGAGATGGCAAGACTGGAGGCCAAACGCAGGGCCGGAGCCGTGCTGTCTGAAGGCGAAGAGCGGCGAAAGCAGCAGTTGCTCCCGTTTCTGTCAGACGAGGAACTCTAAGAAATGCGTCGAATAACAAGGCCCGATCTTCCGAAGGCAACGGCAACACAACTTGCAAAGGAACAGGAAGCCGCTGACAAGAAGCGCCACGAGGGAACACTTGTTCCAGACGCTTACTGGAAACTGGCGCGGCAGCGGAATACTATCAAAAAGGATGTGCTTTCTGCGTTGCAGGCAATGGCAGGTTCAAGAGAGCGCTGCATGTACTGCAGTGACTCACACGGGACCGACATCGAACACTTTTGGCCAAAGGCAACCTATCCCGAAAAAATGTTCCTCTGGAATAACCTCTTGCTGTGCTGTACGCCCTGCAACCGCGACAAAATCCAACTATTCCCAATAGCAAACGGAGCGCCATTGTTAGTGGATCCGACTACGGATGATCCTTGGGACTTCCTCGACTTTGACCCCCGAACTGGAAATATCGTCCCGCGTTTTTCGCGCGAGAAAAATGACTGGGATCCAAAGGGCGACCAAACCGTTCGCATCCTTCATCTTGATAAACGTGAAGCACTTTCCGCCGGTTATCGAAAGACTTACCGACGGCTGATCTCGGTCATTGAGACGTTCCTCAATCGGAGTGATGACGAAGAACAGTTCCTGAAAGATCTGAGCGATGCGGATGACCACGGGCTGCTCGGCTGGTTTTTGCGAGGGCAGGGGCAAACCGATGCATCAATCTGCAGACTCAACGACCGATTTCCAAACGTGCTGGTGAAATGCAAAGCTCGACTGACTTCGTAATCCTGTGATTTAGTCAATTGTCCCTCGCCGCCTGCCAAACGGAGCAAATCGAAATCGGCGACCCATACTACGCAGATCCGGAATAGGAATGCCCGAGAGTACGTGAATCGCAGATTTGCGTCTATAAAACAAGAATATGTTGCCGCCTACAAATCGCCGGTTAGCCGCTTGCTCTCCGTCAATCGTGCGATCAGTCCCAGAGTCGCGAGGGCATCGTGAATGGATTCCGTCGATCTGCGGGCTCCGCTGCGGGCGACGTCGGTGAGCCAGAAGCGGTCGGAGACGGCATCGGCATGAGCCGTGACATGGGTGGACTGCGTGTGCATCGCCCGATTTAAGGCCAGTGCCAGACGTTCAGAGTTCACGGGGTGGTTGTAGGCATTGAGCACATGAAACTGACGATCGTCTTCAGGGATCGTCATGGTCACTGCGACATGCGGCGTGACGGCGGAATCATGCGTGCTGCGACAGATAATTTCCAGACCCGTTGCCTGTGAGATCCAGGCCAGACGTTGCAGCAGCAGGACGTCGTCGGTGCGCACGAGGATCCGCAGCCCGGACTGCTTTGGATACCACCGCAGCAGCCAGTCTCGATAGCGATCTTCAAAACTCAGGACGCTGTGCGATCCTGATTGCCGAGTCAACCGGCGAGCCCAGCGAGCTCGTGTCTGGATATCGGGGAGGCGGAGTTTCAGAAATGGTGCGTCGTCGGAGGTGACGTGTTCCAGCTGCACACCGAAGTCTTTCCAGACGACGGGGACGGCATCGCCACGCCGATCGAAGACGTCCACTCCGGCCCAGGCATTTGGCGATCCCGCACCGGTGACCAGAATCGCGCCGCAGCTCTCGTGAAAACATCGAGCCGCTTCCTGAATTGAAGCCGCCGTACAACGACCAATGTCCATTACCGGCATCCCGAATTCGCGACTGGCCGCGACAACACCTGTTGCCAGATCAACAGAAGCACTGCGGCCGTCGTAACCAACAATCACGGGCGCGACGGCCTGAAATGTGGCTGCCGATGTCACAGGCGGAGTCACAACAGATTGACCCGTTCGAGTTCCGCGCGGGGATCGCCTGGCCTCGCCGTCAACATCGTCCTGCGCAGATTGCTCTTGCAGACACGCACTGAAGATCCGAGTCAGATCGGCGGCGGTGCGGCGATCCAGATCGTTAATATATTGACCTCGAATGCCAAACTCCGTCCGCCGAATTCCATCGACGCGCTGACTG
>JANOUN010001393.1:0-1540 GCA_031416875.1 Planctomycetota bacterium
CGGGGGGCACGGAATTTTCCTGTGCCGAGGTGACCGCTTCGCTTCAATCGACATAGCCGCAGCAGTGAAGTCCATGCGCCAGCGCAGCAGCGAACCGCACTCACTGAAGCTTGAACAACGGGTTCACCGGAGAACACTCGGCTCGTTGGGCTACTGTCAGTTCCGGCAAGGAAGCGACAGGCTACACCGTCGCCAGCAACTCTCGGGTTTCCAGGCGAGTCCGGTAGCGGCGCGAACTGTCCTTCGAACGGTGTTCGTCAATTCGCTGAGGCTGTCCCGCAACCACGCTGAACAGTTTGCCAAAGTCTTTCACAAGACGACACCAGATCTCCGCCGAGATGCCCAGGCGATCAAGCAACGGAGCAAACTGTTTCGGTGTCGAACCTCGCTTGCCCGATCGAGTCTGGCGAGCCGTCCAGTCCAGCAGGCTCAGATAATCCGCAGTTGACATCGGCAGGAATCCCTTGTTGCTGCAACGAGCCCCCTGTTTGTGAACACACGGTCCCGTCGTACTCGATCCGCCCCACAGTTCCACCGGTGCGAGATGACGACTGCCATTGTTGCCCGTGTCTCCGACGCGGGACTCCTGTGCTGGCAGGTCGCCGGACCGAACTGCGCGATGGCTCGAAACCTGAACATCGCCAGCGTCCTCATCGGTCGTGTCCTCATCGGTCGTGTCTTCATCCACTGAACACTGAACACTGCCAACTGAAAACTTCCCCCGCATGTCGCAACATCGCTTTTGAGCCGACGTAAAGTCACTGCCCTCGATAGTCTCCGCCAGAGCCGCTCGTATCGGATTCAGATCCACATACGCTGCGCACGCCAGAATCGCCGTTTCGTCCAGAAGTCTGACCGCGCGATATCGCGCCTGCCAGAATTTCCCGACTTCCAAATCTTCTTTATTCGCTCGTTGAGCAATGTTCTGACTCAGCAACCGCATCCACCATGAAATATCACTCAGCCGACTGCGGATTACTTTCAACTTCGCCTTGTCCTTGCGAATGTGGTTCAGTTCGAATTCCGACGGTTCCTCAGGCTTGCCGCTTTTGTCGCGTCGTTCCGGACAAAGCATCAGCCATCGCCGGGCGACTTCAGAATCATCCCATTCCGCCACAACATCCGGCCGTGATCTCAGAACCAGCTTTGGAAATGGGGTCAGGAGTCAATAGCCAAATGGCCCGGAGGGTGCTGCGCACTATTGACTCCTGACCCCATTTCAAAAGCCCTGATGAATCAACTGTTCATCGACCCACAATTTCCGGTGATCAAAATTCTTTCCGCTGACCGGATCATCCCCCAGGAGAAAACAGCGACGAACCGTGCGATTCATCACATGCACAATCGCGATTTCATCCGCCGCAAAAACCTCCACACGCGCCAACCGAGCCAAGACCAGCAGCAATTCCCGGCCTTCGAGTTTCCCAATGAAAAATGGGCTATTTTGAGCTTCCGCTTCGTGAAGCCCCTTGGCAGAATTCTTCACTGGTTTGCCCATATTCGCATTCAGGCAAAAGGATTTGCCCATGGTTGCCCCCGC
>JANOUN010001394.1:0-5316 GCA_031416875.1 Planctomycetota bacterium
GGGTCACGGAGCAGTGAAGACCAGCATCAAGGAATCGAAAACCAAATACGCGATGGCAGCATGGCTGGAAGATCTGGCCCGCTGCCGCACGACGTTCCGTTACGACGGAGCAGCTGAATTTGCAATGGAACGATCGGATCAGCTGATTTACGACTACTTAATGGCGCGCAAAAAACACTTCAAAGTGCTGATCCGCCAGATCATTTTTATGCTGTTACTGCAGGCGCTGGCGAGCACTGCGTTGCTGGCGATCGGTGGCTGGCTGGTGATTTCCGGCCAGTTATCTCTGGGCCAGCTTGTGGCTGCGGAACTGATCGTGGCGGTGGTCGTCGGATCGTTCGCCAAGCTCGGTAAGCACATGGAGAGTTTCTACGACCTGATGGCTTCGATTGACAAACTGGGAACACTGTTTGATCTGCCGCTTGAACGGACGGACGGACTGCTCACGACGGGTTCAGGAACAGGAATCGTCGTCAAAGATGTGAGTTATTCTCTCCCGGACGGACGTGAGATTCTGAACAATGTTTCGCTGACGATTCAGTCCGGCCGAAAAGTCGCGATCACCGGCCACAGTGGCTGCGGCAAAAGTCTTTTACTTGACATGCTCTTCGGACTGCGAGTACCAGCTTCGGGATTGATCACGGTGAATGGAATTGACCTGCGGGACGTGCGTCCGGATGTTTTGAGACGATGCGTGGCTCTGGCTCGCGATGTGGAAGTGTTTGACGGCACGATTGCGGAAAACGTGCATCTGGAGCGGCCAGACATCAGCATCGGCGATGTTCGCGCGGCCCTGGAGCTTGTGGAATTACTGCCGTGGGTCCAGCAACATCCGCAGGGACTGGAGACGCCTCTCAACTCCGCAGGGATACCACTCACGACCAGCCAGCTGCGCCGGCTGATGGTGGCACGAGCAATCGCCGGAGCCCCTGAAATTGTCCTGCTCGATGAAATCCTGGACAGTATGTCGGACCCCGGCGCTGTACGAATTCTGCAACGCATCGTCGCGGCTGAAAAACCGTGGACGATCGTGCTGGTCACTAATCGCGAAAAACTGAAGTCCTTGATGGACACCGTGATTCATCTCACGCCAGGTCCAGGGTAACTCCTGCGACTGTTGTTGGTACGTCCTTGACACACCAGTTCGGAAACTATGAATACCAGCATGACAACACCGCCCACATCCATCGCATCCACACCGCGACGCCGATCAATCCTGGCACCGGCCGCCTACAGCGAAGCTCTCATGCCTTCGCTGCAACTGGCCAGATCATCTCGCATCGCAAGGCGGATTGCAGTCATGCTGCTGATACTGCTGGGGGCCACAATGTGTCTGATGGCTTTTGCACCGTGGCAACAGTCGATTACTGGTGCCGGTTACGTAGTCGCGTATGCGCCGCGCGAGCGTCAACAGGTGCTCGAAGCAACGACTGAGGGTCGCATCTTTCGCTGGAATGAAGAATTGTTTGAGAATGCCCGCGTGTCGAAAGGGGATTTCATCGCAGAGATCCGCGATATTGATGGTTCTTATACTTTTCGATTGCAGGGACAGTTGGAAAGCCAGATTGACATTCTGAAAGCCTCGCAAAAAATAGTCATTGCCAGCGAAGGCCAGCTTGCGGCCTATCGCAGAGTCGCTACGGAAATCGAAGCGGCTCAAAACGCTTACGTGCAGTCCGCCACAGAAAAGGTCACGGCCGCCGAACAGAAACTCGCCATCGCGGAAGCGGCAATTTTTCAATTGCAGGCCGCGTATGATCGGGCCAAGGATTTGCATGCCGCAGGAAACATCGCACTCGAAAAATTGCAGGAGGTCGAACGAAAGCTTCAGGAATCTCAAGCCAAGGTCAAAGAAGAAACGGCAAACGCTTCTGCCGCACGCGCCGAACTGAGGGGGAAAAAGAGCGACCGTGAAGCCTACATCCATAAAGCCGAAGCGGACGTGCAGTATTACGCAGGTGCACTCGACAAAGCGAAGTCCGAAGTTTCCAAGGAAGAAAAAGAAAAGTTCGAGATGGAGTCAAAGGTTTCGCGTCAGAGTACTCAGGAAATCATCGCGCCGTTCGACGGATATCTGGTGCATCTGAGCGCGAATGTTGGATCGCAGATGGTCAAGAAAGGCGATCCGATCTGCACCATTGTGCCTGAGACCAAAGATCGAGCCGTACAGATCTGGCTGGACGGCAACGATGCCCCACTGGTGGCGGCCGGACGTCATGTGCGTTTACAGTTTGAAGGCTGGCCAGCGATCCAGTTCGCCGGTTGGCCATCAGTCGCTGTCGGCACGTTTGGGGGAACTGTTGTGTCAGTCGATATGGTCGATAACGGCAAGGGGAAATTTCGCTGCCAGATCCTGCCGGACAAGTCTGAAGCGAATCAGTGGCCTCAGGATCGGTTCCTGCGTCAAGGCGTGCGAGCGAACGGCTGGGTACTGCTGGAACAGGTACCTCTGTGGTTCGAAGTCTGGCGACAACTCAACGGCTTTCCTCCCACGGTGGATGTCGAATCATCTCCGTATGTGACCGAAAAAAAGGCCGACTCTGGCGGCAAGTAAGGCGTGCGGGTGCCGTAGCTGGATGTGACGCGAACAAACTGATCGTAGCGATTGTTCCGGCAATAACGATTCGTGCCTGAACGTCTTTGAAATCCGGTTATTCCGGTCGATCGCTTGCCGCAGTGACTCACTCCTGTGGCCGATGACAAGCATGATCGTTACCAGTGGATCTGATTCGTTACGGAAGACTCTTGAGAATGCGCAGAATCTGCCGCATCATGATTGCCGCAATCCTGCTGACTGGCTGTGCCAGTGTGCGGAAGCCCGCGGCGGTTGTTGTCGCAGAGCGGTCGGAAAAGGAAGTCGTCGATGCCCGATCGGCAGAACAGTCTTCTATTGGCGATGCCCAGCTGGAAGGCGACGACACGAAATCTTCAGCAGACGAAGAATCGATACAGCTCACGGGGTTCCGGAGTTCCGCCCAACTTGATGTGAAAATCGATGAGCAATCTTCCGCCGCAGGAGATTTGCCGAGTGCCGCGCCTGGAAAAGCGGTTGATGCAGAACCACACGCTGTGCAGTTTGAAGAAGTGGTCCGTTCTGTCTACCGCAGCTATCCGATGTTGGAGGCGGCACTCTTAAACCGCAACATTGCCCTGGGACAACAGGTGGGGGCGTCGGGCGCGTTTGATTTAAAGCTCAAGGGGGCCAGTGAAAACGGGCCGCAGGGGTTCTATCAAACGTATCGCCAGAGCATCGGCGTGGTGCAGCCAACCTACGGGGGCGGAGAAGTATTCGCGGGATATCGAATCGGGCGCGGCGACTTTCAGCCATGGTACCTGGAACGTCAGACAAACGGCGGCGGTGAATTCAAAGCGGGAGTGCTGGTTCCGCTGGCCCGGAATCGCGACATCGATGCGCGGCGTGCCGAACTCTGGAAAGCCGGGTATGGTCGCCATCTTGCGGAACCCGACATTCAGGCTCAACTGATCAGTTTTGTCCAGGACGCCTCGTATGCATACTGGGATTGGGTTGCTGCCGGGGAAAACCATCGCATTGCGAAACGGATTCTCGCTCTGGCGGATGAACGAACCGGTCGGATCGAGGAGCAGGTGAAGGCGGGCTTTCTCGATCCGCCGGAACTCACCGACAACCTGCGACTGGTCGCCATTCGCGAAGCAAAGGTGGCCGACACACGTCGAAAGATGGAACAGACGGCCGCCAAACTCTCAGTGTACTGGCGAGATTCTCAGGACAATCCTATTGTCGCAACCGAAGCACAATTGCCCGGCTTTCCGGAGGCGGCACCTGTCGCAGACGATCTGGGGGCCAACATTCAACAGGCGCTCTCGCAGCGGCCAGAGCTCCGGATGCTGGACATGATGCGACAGCAGGTGCAGGTCGACTATTCTGAGGCCGTCAATCAGCTGCAACCGGAACTCAACGCAGTTCTGTGGGGCTCTCAGGACACGGGCGAACCGACAAGCTCTAAACGCGACAAGTCACCATTTGAAAGTGAAGCTTCTGTTTTTCTGGACGTTCCGATTCAGCGCCGCAAGGCGCGTGGCAAGATGACGGAAACGCAAAGCAAGATGGCTCAGTTGTCGGCCAAGCGACGCCTCACTGCCGACAAGATCAGCATCGATGTGCAGATGGCCCACGCAGCGCTGCGATCTGCGTGGGAACAGGTCGAACGCACGAGCGAAGCCGTAAAGTATGCGGAAGATCTTGCCGGGCGCGAACGCGCCAATGAAGCAGCCGGGGCGTCGGACATGCTGAAGGTTTCTCTGCGTGAACAGTACGCCGTCGAATCGGCAGAGAAGAATGTCGAAGCCCTGAAACTCTACTTCGAATCTCAGGCCGACTATCGCGCCGCGATGGCGGAGGATCAGATTGATCGATGACTTGCCTCCGTGACAGAGTGATTGTCAACGATTCAAGCTGTTGAGTATAATGTGGTGGCCGTTGCAAATGCCTGTTGCGAGCTGGTTCGTTCAGCAGATCGCTGGCGATTGAGGACTATTTCAGATGAGCATCGGTATTGACCCGACGGTGGACTTCGCATTCAAGAAGCTGCTCGGAAGTCCTGAATTCCCGCAGGTCACAGTGCATTTTCTGAATTCAGTTCTGGGTGAATCGGCGAATGTGACCGACGTCACAATCCTAAATCCAATCCTGGGCAAAGATTATAACAATGACAAAACTTCACTGCTGGACGTTTTGGCCGAAGATGCCTCAGGGCAAAAACTGAACATCGAAATGCAGACGACGTTGCCGGTGGGGATTTGCCAGCGGCTGGCGTACTATACGTCGAGTTTGTACGTGGAACAGCTGCATGAGGGTGATGATTATTCATTGTTGAGTCCGGCAATCAGCATTTGTGTGTTGAGCAAAACCCTGTTTCCAAATGTGCCAGATCTGCATCTCGATTTTCGGATGCGAGAAAGAGCTCGCGGATTTGTTTTGACGGACGACTTGCAAATCCACACAATCGAGTTGCCGAAGTACGAGCCTTTGGACAATAATGGTGCGATTACAGAGCCAATTGAGAAGTGGGCATGGTTCTTTCGATTTGCTCAGTTGTACACGCCCGAGCAGATACGGCACCGTTTGGGTGACGATGTTTTTTATGTCGCCGCAGGGATTCTTCAGATGATCGCAAAAACTCCACAAGAACGAATGTTGTATAACGCTCGCATAAAGTTCCAGCGGGATGAAGCATCGAAACTGCTGTATGCTCAAAGGGAGGGCAAGGCGGAAGGCAAGGCGGAAGGCAAGGCGGAAGGCAAGGCGGAAGGCGCACAAATTGGCGTCATCCATTT
>JANOUN010001395.1:0-2020 GCA_031416875.1 Planctomycetota bacterium
AATCTGGGAGTTCGCGATGGACGATTGGCCGCTTGCCCGGATTCGCCCAACTGTGTTTCGACGCAGGCGGAAGATCGCGAATACTGGATTGCGCCACTGACGTATCAGGGTGATTCAGACACCGTGATCCAGACCCTCGAAGAAATCATCAGGGAACAGCCCCGCACTCGCATTGTCGCAAAATCTCCGCATTACCTGCACGCGGAATTTCGAAGTGCGTTCTTTCGTTTTGTGGATGATGTGGAATTTTATGCGGAAGCCGAATCTGGTCGTGTGCATTTTCGATCAGCTTCCCGCGCTGGTCGTTCTGACATGGGCGTGAACCGTACACGCATGGAGTTGATCCGCAGCCTGTTTCAATCGAAACAGACAACTGGTACGACACCGCCTACAATCCCTGCACTTCAAAGTTCTGAGCAACATTTTGATGCCGACCGAACGCTCTGACAAATTACCAAGGCAATCCAAACGAATGAACGACGAAAAAAAGTCGGCATCGAAACTCCAGTCTCCCCGGAAACAATGGTTTCAGAGTCAGATGCGGACGCTGGACGCGCGACAACCCTGGGAGATTTCCGTCTGCGGTGATCTGACCGAGCGACAGGCCGACTTGCTGGAACGCTTTACCGACGTACCACGCGGGAGCAAGGGAATCGTCTACTTTGATTCGTGCGGGGGCAGTGTTTATACCGGTCTGGCAATCGGGACGTTGATTCGGCTTCGCAATCTGCGGGTCACGGCAATTGTGCTTGGTGAGTGTTCTTCTGCAGCATTGCTGCCGTTTGCCGCCTGTGAGCAACGACTGGTGACGCCGCATTCGACGCTGCTCTTCCATCCCATGCGGTGGCAATCCGAGGAAGACGTGCGTCTGGAAGAAGCCACCGAATGGGCTCGCCACTTCAAAGATCTGGAATCGCGGCTGGATTTGCTGTTGGCGACGCTGATGAATGTGCCGTACGAAATGCTGCATGGCTGGATTCGCCCCGGTCGATTTGTGACAGGCCCGGAACTCGCTGACGCAGGAATTGCTTCGCTGTTTGATCCATTCACTGAGCCTGATGCCTGGAAAAAGATCCGCATTGTGTGAACAATACCCAGGCAGTCGCCCGCGCGGCTCAATGTCCCTGAATTTCCTGATCGGAGTGATCGTATGCGATTTTTGAATTTGCTATTTGCTGTAGTTGCCGGGTTTGCCGTCGCCGCCAGCAGTGTCGGTAGTGGTGCGGCAGAGAAAGCAACACCGTCCCGAATTCTGATGCTGACGCAGAGTGCGGGCTTCGTCCACGGCAGCGTGCGACGTCCCGATGGCGACGACAAGAAACTGGCAGTTGCCGAAATCGCCATGATTCAGCTTGGCAAAACGACGGAATTGTTCAACGTCGACTGCACGCAGGATGCTGCCGCGGATTTTACAAAAGACAACCTGCAGAACTATGACATCGTGATGTTTTACACGACGGGTTCACTGCCAATTGCCGAAGCCGATCGCGATTACTTCTTCAAGGAATGGCTGACAACGAAAGGACATGGATTCATTGGATTTCATTCCGCCGCTGACACCTATGGCGACTATCAGCCATATTGGGACATGGTCGGCGGAACGTTCGACGGTCATCCGTGGGGCTCAGGCACCACGGTGACGATCAACGTCCATGACCCCGAGAATCCGATGATGAAGCCGTTTGGTCAGGAGTTCACAATCAAGGACGAAATCTACCAGTACAAAAACTGGCAACCGGAAAAAGTCCGCGTTCTGATGAGTCTCGACATGACGCGCTGCACGCCGTCAGAACCACGTCATGTGCCAGTCGCGTGGGTCAAGTCGTATGGCGAAGGCAAGGTCTACTTCAACAACCTTGGTCACAACGAGTCGACATGGCAGGATCAGCGGTTCCTGGATTCGATTACTGCGGGCGTCAAGTGGATGCGCGGCGAGGTCGAAGGTGACGCCACACCAAATCCGGAATTGAGCAAAGCGCAGGAAGTAGCTGCGAAAGCGGCCGCCGCGGCTGCAAAGAAG
>JANOUN010001396.1:0-5176 GCA_031416875.1 Planctomycetota bacterium
AAAAACACGTAATTATTTTCTCCTGCGTGGTAACACTGTTTTGCCAGAAAAAAATCAATAATACCCTTTTTTTTGGGCTGGGGGCGAACCCCGCGCCAAGTATTATGCACCAGATTGCGACCACAACAAACGCAACGTCACATCGTCGATAACGGTTCCTTTGGGCTGCTGCTTGATCAGATTCGCAATCGCCGCAACTTCTTCGTCGGTGGCAGTGAGGTTGAGTTCTGCCAGTCGATGCGCGACGGCTCGTCGACCACTGTGGCGACCAAGGACCAGTTGAATATCTCCGCCACCGACCATTTCCGGTCGGAACGGCAAGTATGTATCGGGATTTTTGAGTAACCCGTCCTGGTGGATGCCAGCTTCGGTCGCAAAGATGTTCGCTCCGCCGATCGGCTTCATGCGTGAGATCGCGACACCCGTGAGTTCCGCGACCAGATGGCACAGCGGTGCAAGTTTCGTGGTATCGATCGAAAAACGGCGGTCGAATTGATCTTCATGCAGTGCCAGCGCCATCACCACTTCTTCCAGCGACGCATTGCCGGCTCGTTCACCGATCCCGTTGACAGTACACTGCACGACGTTGACACCTTCCTGAATGCAGGCCAGCGTGTTGGCAACGGCCAGTCCCAGGTCGTTGTGAAAGTGAACGGCCAGCAGAGCGCGGTTGAGATTGGGGACGCCATCCTGAATGGCCTTGATGAAATCACGGGCTTTTTCGGGAGTCAACAATCCGACAGTATCCGGAAAACCGATCGTCGTTGCGCCGGCGTCGATGGCTTCGCGGTAACACTGACACAGATAGTCAACTTCTGTACGACTGGCATCTTCGGGACTGAAAGCCACGATGCGAAAATGCTGTGCGGCGTAGGCGACAGTGTCGGTAATGATTTCCAGAACTTCGCTGCGGCTGCGATTGAGTTTATGCACACGATGGAGCGGACTCGTACCGCAAAACAGACTCACGCCTCGCTTGTGCGGTGGATTGCCCTGCAGTGCGTGATTGGCGATGTCGATATCGGCACGCACTGTGCGGCACAAAGCCGTCAGCACCGGGCGCGTGACCACGCCAATCATCATTTGAATCGCGGCCACGTCCGATTCTGAACTGGCTGGAAATCCGGCGTCGAGCGAATGCACGCCAGCGTCCTGCAGCGCGAGGGCAATGCGGAGTTTTTCCTGGGGCTCAAGGGTCGCACCGGGCATCTGTTCGCCATCTCGGAGCGTCGTGTCACTGAACAGGATTTTGCCGCTGCGCTTGTGATGACTAATGATAGCCTGACGCACTTTGTCAGTGACGTGCCGAGAAAGCTTTTGGAAGAACTGTGATTGAATCATACACATGCTCATCGGACGGATCAGTCCGTTCGGTCTGATCCGCCCGAAGCGTGTTGAAATCGCACGATACCGGCAAGCTGACGCATGCCGCTCGCCGGCATTCCGGCAGGACCTTACAGAACTTTTGTGACGCCTGGTGTTGGAATCGCGTAGGTCAGGTCGTCATTTGGAACGACAGGAGGCGTGTCAGTAAAGCTATGATACTTCTCGACCGGCGACACACTGAGGTTGGATTTCAGCGCGTCGTCCCATTTGACGACCTGTCCTGAATACGTAGCCATTCTGCCGAGGACTGACGTCATGGAACTGTAAGCGCCGTATTCGGCTTCGTTCGGGATGTCGCCACGGCGAAGAGCTGCAAACAGGTCGTGATGTTCCTGCTGCCATCCGTCGTGGAGATTTTTACGTTTGTCGCCGTCCATGCGAGGATATTCCCATTTCAGTTTTCCTTTGGTGTCGAAAATGCGTCCGTTCGCAAGGTCGCAGGACCCTTCCGCACCGTGTGCAAATTCCGAAACTTCATTCCAGCAGTTCGACATGTGACGGCACTGGCTGAGCAGCACTGAGCTCTCTCCATCATTCTCATACGTGAACTCTACAAAGTGATGATCATAGATTTCACCATACTCTTTGCCCGTACGAACCTGACGACCGCCCTGTCCCTGAGCCGATACCGGATTACCACCCATCAGCCAGTTGATGACGTCGAGATTATGAATATGTTGTTCCGTAATATGGTCACCGCACAGCCAATTAAAGTAATACCAGTTGCGCATCTGATATTCCATTTCTGACTGGCCGTCTTTGCGAGGTCGAACCCAGACGCCTTCGCCGTTCCAGTAAGCTCGCGTGGCGACGATGCGACCAATTTCACCGTCCTGCAGTCGCTTGATCGTTTCAACATAGATGGGTTCATGATGCCGCTGCAGGCCGACAGCGACGGCAAGGTTTTTTGATTTCGCAATCTGATTTGCATCGATCACTTTACGAACGCCGATGGCATCGACAGCAACTGGTTTCTCCATGAAGATATGCTTGCCGGCATTGACTGCGGCTTCAAAGTGCAGCGGGCGAAATCCTGGTGGAGTTGCGAGAATCACCAGATCGATATCCTGTTCCAGGACTTTCTGGTACGCATCAAAACCGACAAACTGACGTTCTTTCGGTACATCAACTTTGTCGCCATGCTGGCGTGCAACTGTTTGCAGCGCACTCTGCAGGTTGTCATCGAAGGCATCTGCCATTGCCACAAGCTTTGTCGGGCCTTCGGTGTTCAACGCCTGCTCGGCGGCACCACGACCACGTCCGCCACAGCCAACGAGGCCGATCCGAATCGTGTCGTTACCCCCCACGTGAGCAGCTCGAACAGGGTTCAGGCCCGCAAGAAGTGACGCTCCGGCAGCGGCGACAGCCGATGTTTTGAGGAAGCCGCGGCGTGATGCATCAGATGAACTACTAGCCATGATATCTCTCCGGGTGAGAATTGAAGACAGTCCCGCACATCTGTCTGATAACGACGGGCTGAACCACGCTGTTGAATGTGCCGAACCGGGTAGGAAAACGAAGTCCGTGCGAACAGTGTTCGTCGCGAAGCACTCGCTGGTTCGTCATGGTACGCTGTGGCATCGCGAATCGCAAACGTACAGGCTACGGTTCGCCGTTGCCCGTGGAGGTTGGGTTGCCGCCGCTGCGAAGGACGACTTCAGCCTTCGCAATGACGACTTCTTCGATGCCTGAATCTCGCATGTGCTGCACCGTGCGATCGATGTCATATGCGACTCGACGAAATTCCACCTGTCCGTCCTCGATAATGGCGTACGCCGCTCGCGGATCACCGTCGCGTGGCTGACCGACGCTGCCTGGATTGATCACCTGGGTTTTTCCGATCTGAAGCTGCATCGGAATGTGCGTGTGGCCGACACAGACAAAATCGACATCGACATGTTCCAGTCGCTGCTGCCACTGCTCCACGTTGTCACCAATGTACTCATCCATCGGATCACGCGGCGTCGCGTGGACGAGCAGAAAACGATGATCACCGAGCACGAGATGCCGAGTCACGGGCATTTGAGCCAGCCAGGTGAGATGATCATCGCTGAGAACATCAAAATGGTGCTGCCGCATCGCTGAAACCATTCTGCGAAACGTGCCCCCTGGTCGGACCATCACGCGCTGTGCGACAGAATGATCGTGGTTGCCGCGCACGACGCTGGTGGCATTGCGACGCACCCAGTCGATACAGGGAATCGGATCGGTCGCGTAATCGACCACGTCGCCCAGAAAAAGACAGGCATCGAATTCTTCGTCAATGGCCGCCAGAGCGGGCCAGTTGGAATGGATGTCGGCAACTAAAAGTATGCGCACAGCGGATATCCGGAAGTGGTTTTCATGGCAACCAGAATCGCTCGTGAGATCGACAGCATTCGATTCGTCGCTGGTGGTCGCAGGAAACGCACGTTACGGATTCTCGTTGACAGTCACGTTCAGTTGCAAGGCCAGCGAGTCTTTTTCATGCCGCAGTGTGATGCCTGCCCCCTTGACACAGCGGACAAATTCAAACACCAGATCAATCGCCGCTTCGGCTTCTTCGCGGGAATGGCCCTGCTCCAGCATGTTCTGTGAAATCAATTGCTCCCGGTTGTCACTCAGCGTATCGCGGATTGCCGCTGCATGCAGTGCAAGCTGAGTGTTGACACCACTCTCTGAGGCGCGTGCCGCAGGGGCGCTCGCCAGTTGTTTCGCCAGATCATCAGTGCTTGCGAGTATGAACTGTTCACCCGAAAAAGCTGCCGACGGAGAAAAGTTAAAGATCATATCTGCCGTCGTGGAGTCCTTGTCTTTCTTCTCGGGAACGTAGTGCGACGTAATGAGATCCACGTCGTTGATCTTCTCCATATCCATTTCCAGTTGTGGCCGTCCCGCCATCGCACCGACAATATTGAAGAAGCCAATCACGCTTTGAAATGTACGCCGAAGTTCGGGACGCATGGTTTCGGCGTCTCGAAGTTTCAGAATCAGCGCGAAGGCCGGCAGTTTGAGTGCTGGAACGGGCGTGACGTTTTCAAAACTCTGCCGAGTCACAATCAGTCCCATCTGCGGATCGAGCGCCCCCAGAATCTCTTCACCAAAATCGCGACCGGCGAAGATTGTGGAAAGCCCGCTGTCGGCTTCGGCGAGTTTGTCATTCGTCTGTTCGTCAAACAGATCTCCGGCTCGCAGCCACATCTGTGAGATATCCCGGTAAGTGCTCAGCGTCAACAGGGTGCCGGGGATTTCCGGCAGCAACGGGGCTGAGCCATGACTGTCGAGACCAAAGAAATACGCTCGTTCTTCAGGAATCCAGTCACCCTGCCATGGTGTTTGAAACTGCATCTTCAGACCGGCTTCGGTCAGTTTCATGTCGGCAGTGACAAAAGGAGCATGTTGCAGCACGCTTTGAATTCCACCGACCAGAGCTTCAGCCAGCGGGTTTTCAGCCTTGCCTTCGAAAAACTTCTTCGCAACACCTGCGTCGCGAATTGTCTGAATATTGCCATACGCCCATGCCTGGGAATCCGCGTTCCGCAAAGCGTAATTCGCTTTGAACTGAGCGTTTGCTGAAAGTGTGCCGGGGATCTCTGTGTTCGTGTCGGAAGATTTCTGGTCCAGCAGTCGATCAAGTATGCTTTTCCCAAGCTCCCCTTTGTTGGTCAGAACGATCCAGTTGCCGACCACAGCTGAAGCGGAGTGCTTATCGACCTTATAGACCGTGACCTCGCGATATGCATCGGTCTTGCCGTTCTTCGCTTCATTGAGACGCGTGAGTTCGAGGATCTTCACTCGGAAGTTTTCAGCG
>JANOUN010001397.1:0-2043 GCA_031416875.1 Planctomycetota bacterium
CTCATTTCAGGACGCGCACTAACTAGTTGAAACGGCTGTACGCGGTTGATTCGAATTGAAATAAGAACACCCCTGGAAGCACTTCCCGGGGTGTTTTTTTGCGTTAAAGCCGGACCTGAGTGCAACGTCCGAATGCATCAAATGTCGTGGCTGTCCGACGGGCGTTTCCACTCGGGCGGTTGATCATCTGCGACATAACTCTGCAGTATTTCATGGGGACGAAAGCGGTTCTTGTAGTTCATTGAAGCACAATCGCGGATGTAGTACCCCATGTAAAGCCATGATCGGGCGTGCGTACGTCCGTACTCAATCTCTTTCTGAATGGAATATGTTCCCAGCCCGCCTTCGCGATAGTCCGGGTCGTGAAAGAAATAGATGCTGGACATTGCTGTTGCGGTGACATCGACGAGTCCAAGACCAATCAGGCGTCCGTTGTCGCGATACTGGAACTCCCGCGCGAATGAAAAATGACCTTCCAGAAAAGACTCGTCATACTGATCCCTCGTGATCTCCCGGTGCGGCCACTGGCGGCGATTGTGCATGTCCAGGTGAAATCGGTTGTAGAGTGAAATGTGTTCATCGCTCACCGTTGGCTGCTGAATCGTGAGTGTCAGTCTGGAATTGCTGTTCAGGCAACGTCGTTGATTTTTGTTGGGTTTAAATTCCGGAATGCAGACGCGGAGGCTGCGGCATTCACGACATGCTGCACATACGGGACGGAAGAGCGTTCTGCCAAAACGCCGCCAGCCGCGGGACAGCAACTGCTCATACCGCGTCTCCGAAAGGTCGTACGCGATCCGGTAAATCATCCTTGCCGTTTGTCCCGAAAGGTAGGAGCATGGCGATGCCGTGCCTTCAATTTCCAGCTCTGCAAACGGCGCATCGTGTGTCATGTGTTTGAAATCCGTTAGACTGCGAAAGTTGGTCTGTTTCTGTGCTGTCGAATTGTTTGCCCGCAAAGTCTGTCTATGCATGATATCCTGAAACCTGCTCTCGACGCACTGTTGCAACGCCGTGACCTGCAGGACACAGAATGCCGCGATGCCATTGGTGCGATTATGGACGGGTTGTGCGATCCTGTCGATATCGCCGCATTCCTGACAGCAATGGCGGCGAAAGGTTCTGTTACGGCTGAACTGGTCGGCGCTGCGACGGCGATGCGTGAACGAGCGACCTCAATTTCCAGTCACCGCCGACCATTGCTGGACACCTGCGGAACCGGAGGCGATCAACTGCATACGTTCAATATCAGCACCGCCGCGGCGCTGGTCGCGGCGTCCTGTGGCATGGCGGTGGCGAAGCATGGAAATCGTGGCGTCTCAAGTTCCAGTGGCTCCGCCGACGTACTTGAAGCCCTGGGGGTCAACATTTCGCTGTCAGCCCACGATGCAGGTCAGTGTCTGGATCAGGTAGGTCTGGCGTTTTGCTTCGCGCCTCTGATTCACGGGGCGATGAAGTATGCAGCTCCGGTAAGGCGACAATTGGGTTTCCCAACGATCTTCAATCTGCTGGGACCGCTCACCAATCCCGCCGCCGCCGAGTTTCAGTTATTGGGAGCCAGCTCGATCAGTCGAGCAGAACTGCTCGCGAACGCATTGTCTCGACTGAAGATCGAACGCGCGTTTGTAGTCTGTGGGAATAATGAGCTGGATGAAGTCTCACTGTGGGGCACAACAACGGTCTTCGATGTGCGTGCGGATTCAGTCAGCCGACTGGAATGGACAGCAGCGGACTTCGGATTATCTCCCTGTGACGTTGGGTCGCTCCGCGTCAAATCTGCTGCGGAGAGTGCGAAAGTGCTTCAGAATGTGCTGAAAGGAACGACTGGTCCTGCGTCTGACATGGTCGTCGCCAACACCGCGGCCGCATTAGTGGTCAGTGGGCGAGCTGACAATCTTCGTGCCGGAGTGGCTGTCGCTGTCGATGCGATCCAAAGTGGTCAGTCGTTCGCGTTGCTGGAGGCATTGATTCAAAA
Organism: Planctomycetota bacterium; assembly: GCA_031416875.1. Taxonomy (GTDB): domain Bacteria; phylum Planctomycetota; class Planctomycetia; order Planctomycetales; family Planctomycetaceae; genus SXXK01. The sequence goes on from JANOUN010001397.1 coordinate 1,976, forward strand.
GACACGTTCGCTGGCAGATTCGGCGAGCCGGAGTGCGTGAGCACCCGAGCCCGCTGGAAGCGCTGGTT
>JANOUN010001398.1:0-6478 GCA_031416875.1 Planctomycetota bacterium
CGCTTCCATCGGTGTGAAGTCGCAGTAACGGATGAGATGATCGAGGTCACGGGCGTTCTCACCGTGAGGCGTCACGAAGAAGCCGTAGTCGCCGCCGCCCAGAATGCGAATGCCGCGTTTCTTCAACTCTTTGAGGCCCTTGGCAGCCCCCGCCAGTTCCTCGCGAAAACCGAACTCGACGACTTGCGCCTCGGTGAACCATTTTTCTCCTGCATAGGACGCCGTCGCCGTGAAGCCGATGTTGGGGCTCACGAACACCCAGTCCTTGTTGGCTTCGAGGAGATCAATTGCTTCCTCATCGGCGAAGTTGGCGTGGTAGATCACTTTCACACCGTGTTTCACCGCGAGTTTGACCGAATCGGCGCTCCGACAGTGAGCACTCATTCGCTTGCCGTGCGCGTGAACGACCTCCGCAGCGGCGGCGACTTCGGCTTCGCTCATCACCGTCGTGTGGGACGGAGCGTGCGGCACGAACGCATCGCCCGAGATGACGAGCTTGATGATGTCCACCCCCTCGCGAATCAGTTCGCGCGTCGTGCGGCGAAATTCCTCCGGCCCATCGAGCGTAATCGCCATCGAAGACATGTGGGGCATCTGCAGCGTCCGCATGTCTCCCAGGCCACCTGTCACCGTCAGCCAGGGACTCGCCGCCAACAGCCGCGGACCGGGAATCTCGCCCTTGTTGATCGCATTGCGAATCACCACATCTGTCCGGGGTTTTGCAGACGCTGCGCTGATACAGCTGGTGATGCCGCAGTCAAGATACAGCCGCGCGTTGCGCATGGCAATGAGCGTCGTCTCTTCCGGCGGAATCATCCCGATCTGCACAAGGTCCGCCGCATCGTCGATGCTCAGATGCGCATGCGACTCGATCAACCCCGGCATGAGCGTGGCCCCGCGGCCATCGATCACGTCCACGCCTTCGCGTGGCAATCGTTGAGACTCACGCACGACGGCAGCGATGCGTGTTGCCTCCACGAGCACCTCACCGAGATACGGTTCGCCTCCGGTGCAGTCGAGAATCCTGACATCCGTGAAGAGAGTTCCAGCCATCGTTGTTCCTAAGAAATCGGGAGTGAACTCGGACTCTGCGGCCCGGCGTCAGCCGATTCTCAGCCATCGCGGCAACGCAGCATTCAACGAGTTCACACATGTATTACCCACCTGTGCATTGGGCCTGGCCCACGCATACAGCGTACGCGAAGCGTTGATGATGTCCTGACTCGTAACTGCCGGTCGATCGGAATACTTATCGGACTCCAGCACGGTCTGTCCAACCAGACACTTGATCCAGGTTTCAACCTGCCACTTTGGAACGAGGAGAACGATTGGCTCTGCTGCATTGACGGCATTTTGATTATTCTCAGCCAGTTCTTTGTGCAAAGTCTGCTCACGCTCCACGGCGCTTAGATTATCCGCGTCGGTGATAACAATGAGGAGTGGCTTCAAATGCCGTTTGCGGCATTCAGCAACTTCCTTTGGAAACTGTTCCCGAACATACTGCGAGCCGCAACCATGACTGCCAGGCAGCGCGACTTTGCGAACGTCTCTCATCTTCTTCTTGTACCTCGGACAGTTCTTCAGGTAATGCCAGACCAAGTTTTGGTGCTCCTGGTCTTCAGCCAGGATCACGATCGCACTTGGGTGTTCAGGCATTTTCCCATCCCCGGGCAACGATCTCAGCGGGAGTGAGTGTCGAATCGCTGGGGGGAGCAAACTGACGAACACGAGTGGCCCCTGCATCAAGGCGTTCAATGATGATGCCGTTTCGTGTAGCGAGTTCGTTCAAAAGCTCCGGGTGGTGTGAAACTAACAAGATCTGCGAGCCGTTCTCCTGAGCACGATCCAGGAGACTCGACAACCATGGTTGAATCTCGCGGAGGGCGACAAAATTGTCCGGCTCGTCGATGCAGAGCATCGAATTGTCCGCGAGGGCACAATGCAGCAAAGTGTATAATCCCACGAGAGCTCGCTGCCCGTCGGAAAGCTCATTGAAACCGTACGCCTCAGGCTTCGTTCGCCCTTCACTTCCTGTGCGTATGGCGACCTGAAGCACCTTCGTGTCGCTCGGAGGTCCCTTGAGATCCAATCCCTCGAATCCCACAATCACATCCTGAAGCGATGATCGCAGTTCATCAGTTGCTGCGCTGTTGTCCTGACGAAGATGACGATACCATTCAGCGAAGTTCGAGAGATCGTGCGAAGGATAGATGGCTTCCTTTTCAGCCTTGAATTGCATCCGCTTCGGATCGACTTGTACGCAGAGCAACCTATCCAGCCAAGACTTGAACCACATGAGCTTGGTATTGTCCGGCCGCGACTCGATTTCGGCGAGGAACGACCGTCTCGGTGATACCTCGAACTGCGACCGATCTTCGAAGCGGTCATTGTGCAGATGCACAATACCGTTCTCAAAGAGGTACAACGGCTTTCCGTCCAGTAACAAACGTTCCTTCTTGACGCGCGGGGTCAGAGGGCGACCTGATTCATCGACCACCAATTCATAAGTGTACATGCCCGACGTGCCGTTGACGTCTAATTCGAACCGCTGATCCGGCAAGTTTTGCCAGCGCGTTCGAGTTGGGCCGACCAAGCGACCTTCACACGTTTCGCCGCGAACCGCAAAATCCCGGATCAGTTCGAGAACCTCGAAGACCGTGGACTTGCCAGCTCCGTTTCGGCCCATCAGCAACTGCGTCGCCAATGGCCGAAATTCGAAGTTCACCAAACACTTGTAGTTGTCACAATACAGTCGAGTCAGCATGCCGACGATCCTATCGCTTTGGTGCGGTGATGTAAATGCAGCAGTCGTCGGGTGTGTGCAGCCGAGCGAAACATACCATGTGAGTGAATCATGAATGAAACGGCATTGTTGCGCAACGTGAAAGAAATCGGTGCGTTCCACGCACCCTACCACTCACACAACGATTCCACATACGCGGCGGAACCGTCTCGCAGCCAGCCGTCGAGTTGGGCAGGATCTTTGAGTTGCTGGCCGCGGAGTGTGGGGACGACGAGGAATGAGCAGTTCACATCGGCGAGGGCGGTCATGTCGCCCCAGAGTTTCTCGAACTGCGATACCGGAAAGACATCTTCCTGACCGTGGCCCCAGCGTTTCTTCACGTCTTTCAATGTGATGTATGTCGGGATGCGGCGGCCGAGGTCGCGGATGGCGGCGGCGATGGCTTTTTGATCCGACAAGGCTGCTCGGTCAAGGCCGAACACGGACAGCAGGCGATCGATGTCGATCCATGTGGTCAGCGAGTTGTACCACGACAACTGAAATTCATCTTCTTCCCTCGGCATCGCGAGGCCTTCCACGAGCCGGACTCGGCCATCGACCCTGGCCAGTCCGCCGCCTCGGTCTTCCAGGCGGCGACTGATCACTTCGAACGACAGATCTGCGTTGGACTGAATGTGCAGGCCGAGGCAACCGGCGTCGATGTTGGCTCCGAGCGTATCGATATTGTGCAGCATCAGATATTTCAGCTGCGGTCGATATGTCAGCATCTGGCGCAGCGTGCCGTTTCGCAGCATGTTGGGAACTTCATACCAATGGCCGACCGGGTGCATGCACTGTGACGAAAGATTATCAGTGTAGTCTGATGCTTCGCCGGCTGTGCGAGCCCAGTTCATCAATGCGGACCGCAGACTGATCCGGACTTTTTCTTTCTGCTGATCCAGGACCTGCTGCGCGACTTCTTCCCATGTAAACTGCAGATCCCGCAGCGTCGGAACCATGCGCAGGCCGACGGACGCGCCTCGGGAGACTCGAAAAATGGAATCCCGCCGCGGAGAGTCGGGCAACCCTGCGTTGAGCTTCTCAACCGCGTCACGCAGCGGACGATCGGTGAGATAACCGGACGATACGACATGCAGCGGTGAGATACCGAATTCTTTGGCGACTCGCCGCGTCTTGGCGAAGTGGATATCCAGAAACGAACGCCACTGTCCACCCATTTTGCAGAATGGATTCAGCGCTTTCACGACACCGGCGCCCTGGGTCCACCGGCTGCCAACTCCGGCGGCCAGCGAGATGACACCGACTTCGCCGTTGGCGATTGCCGCACGGCCAAGTTCAATTGCGGTCGCAGGAATATCGCGGCGGGCGTCAATGACGTCTTCGTCGGAAACATCTTCGATGGTGACAGACGTCGGCAGGCGATTTTGAGACATTCCCAGGCGGCCGGAGCGCAAGTCTTCGCGCAGTTGATCGTGGGCAATCGGGTCAAAGCCGTTTTCGCGCAGCAGATCTTCCAGACGCGCTGACTGCTGAGCTTCTTTCGATGTGGACGGCAAAATGCGCTGAATCAGGCGCGATGCCAGATCATCACCACCCACGGAATCGCGGCACGCATTGCCGACTCGCTCCAGTTCGCTGCGAAGCATCGGCGTGAGTTGCTGCAGGCCTCGGCGGAGCCAGTCAGGAACCATCAGTGCATGGTAGCCCTTCGGGAGACTGCCGTCGTGACGCAGTTCGGCAAACGTGCCGTTGTCGTTGATGGCAAAGTCATACACCACAGGGTCCATCGCAAACGGTACGCTGGCTTCCATGCTGCGTTTGACCTCTAACATCATCGCCTGCAGCCACCCCTGCGCCTCTGCACGGATCGCGGGGTCGAAGATGAAACCCATGCCGCCGCCCGCCATCCCGCCCAGCATCCAGAACCCGAAAAACTGTGAGCCATACTTCGCCTGGCATTCCTGAATCAGTCGTTCTGTGTAAGCGTTGCTGCACCACGGAATGATGGCCTGCAGCGGCTCGCGGAAATTGCGATGCGTCGCACGACCGATGCCCGGGATGTCACCCGCCTTGAGCGACGCTGTGATCTGTTCCAGAAGACCGATAGCATCCTGGCGTGCCGCCCATTCGTGTTTGCAGCGCAGCAGGTATTTTTCAGTGACCATTTCCAGAATCGGCCCGACGTTCTGCGCCATCCCACCATGCACGAGAACCAGACTGTCCTGCAATCGGCGACGAGTTTCGTCGCTGACTTCTTTCTGATTGAACACATGATGCTGCGGCATCAGGCGTCCACGGCTGACACCGTATTCCGGATCGTCGGGCCCAGCCACGCACCCCTGAATGAGTTTGATGCCGGGCCATACGCCGCCGGAATCCTGCCACCCGCCGCCCGAACCGCCAATCCATTCTCCCAGAATCGCACGAGCCGCCACGATGCGGCGATCGGATTCTGCAAGTTGTCCGGTAAAGGCGGAAACCTGGCTGGTGGCCCGCATGCACATCGAGATCAGCGATCCCAGCAGATTGGTGGATACCGCCAGGCGTGAGCCTTTGGGGATATCGTTGACTCGGCTGGTGATTTCCAGGCCAAGGCCCGGTCCGATCATGCGTGAAAACACGTCCGCAATCTTACCGCCGCAACCTTCCATGCCGGGTGGAATTAGCCCCGCAGCGATCACTGCACCTTTGATGAGGCCGAGATAGTCGCGGGCAAAGTCGAACACTTCGTTGATGTCGTGGATTTCCACTTTGGCATCAAGGTCAATGCTGATCAATCGCAGCACAGGTTCGTCGATGACGCGCAGACTGCAATCGATCGGCGGTTCCGGTTTCTGGTGGCGACCTCGTACTGCCAGATCAATCGATGCATTGATGACCTTCGCGCCTTCGGGATAATCCATGCCGAGGAAGAAGATGTCGCTCCAGCCGCTGTGGGTAAAATCCATGCGAACGGCCGTGCGTTCGCGCAGGATCGGATAGCTGTTGGTGTTTTCGTCGATGGTCAGCAGTTCCGGACGAATACGGAGCGGCACATCGGCCGGATGCCCGGTGCGAAACATCCACTGATTGCCGCGGACGGTTCGCACGCTTCGCCGAACCTGATCCGCCAGTGTCTGAAATGCCAGCCGATGATACGCTTCGCCCAGCGCGCTGGAGAGGGAAACGGATGGTCCTTCCTGTTGAAACTTCAGGAGGAAGACATCGATGGCTTCCGGATAGCGACGGTTGAGCATGTGCTCATAGCCGCCGTACGGGATGCGACCGCTTTCCCGGCCAGCCAGCTGAGTCGGCAAATGAAAGCGGTGAATCGCATAGAGAAAGAAGAGACAGCGGACGCGATCGTACAGGTTGTCACAGCTTCGCCGATATGCGTCGAGCTGCTGACACTCGTCCAGCAGTTCGTCGCGGGACAGGCCGAGGCACGCGGCGTCGAGCGATCGATTGCGGACCGCGGCATCGGTGGAGGTGATGATGGAGAGAAGGTTGGGCATTGTATTCGAGATTCACATCGAGTTACTGGAATCGTATTTCGGAACCACGGAAGACACGGAGCACACTGAAGAATCTTGGCGCGGGCTTCGCCCGCAACCGAAACAAGTAAGCAGATTTCGCTGAAATCTGCTGTGCCGACGGCGGCGAAGTCGGCCTACATTGAGTCGGCCTCAAAATGATGCGTTGCCAAAAATCTTCTCAGGAATATTCAACTCTCAACGTTTGCAGAGCAGAAAGCTT
>JANOUN010001399.1:0-7359 GCA_031416875.1 Planctomycetota bacterium
AAACTGATCAGGCTTTGATAGGTGATGATGGTGAGCCGATTATTTGCTTTCACGCTGGAGTCGTGAATGATCAATACCTCGAGAAGTTGGCCCGACTGGATTTTGAGTTGCTCTCGAAAACAACAAACGAAGATAGCCCACTTGTTGACTTGCTGAAACTGTTAAAGAGAGTGCACAATCCGGACTATATCTTTCTTGATTGCCGTCCGGGTTTGAATGACCTCGGAGGATTGGCAATTCATAGACTGTCGCACGCAAATGTGCTGCTCGGCCTCGATTCAGCACAGAGCTGGCAAGGCATTCGCTGCATCCTCAAATCCGTAGGGATGGTAGATAATCCGCCGCCGTGTCTCGTCGTGCAAGCCATGGAATGGCCGACGCCAGATGACGTTCGAAGGCAATCTCGGGACCGATTCCTTGATTTGTCATACAAAGCATTTTGTGAGTATTTCTATGACGAGAATGATATTCCGGACATTGATGCTCCGGATGAGCCACATTTTCCATTTGGGCTGCCATACCTTCAATCATTGACGGGATATCAAACCTTGCAAGATGTCGCAGAGTTACTGACGCGAGATCCATTTTCATCGCTTACACAACGAGTAGAAGAACTATGTGAAAAGGTGAGAGACAATGCCTAGAGCACAGTCAGATGAGGCGACAAGAAAGCTTTTACTCGAGGATCTTTCTCGGTTTGCTGTCGGCGGTGCAGCTGAATCCAGTGAACTCCGCAGGAATGCACAATTATTCCGGGATCACCTGCCTATTCCCGAGCATCGGCGCGTACTTGACGACGAGACATTGCTGGTACTCGGTGGCCGCGGAGCTGGAAAGTCCCAGCTGTTCAATGTCTTGCGAAGACTGGAAGACCCGACATCGCTAATTACCCAGCGGAGGACTGCTGATTGTTCAGCGTCACAATATCTGGCGGGGTACTCAGCATCTGAAACATCATTTCCCTGGCCCGAAGTCCTGGCACAAATCAATAGCGACGATGACCCAGACCGGCTACGAAATCTTTGGCTTGGATTGCTGTGCGGAGTGTTGTTGAACGAAAACGTGACATCAGGAATTGTAGCAGAGCATCTGGACGCCGCTACTACAGACATTCTCCGGAATCGTCTGGCTACTCCCACCCAATGGTTATCTGTGGTGAGTGAGAAACTCGAGGACATTGCCAACGCTCTTGACAGAGCCGACGAGTTTCTGCGAGACGCACAACGTAGCGTAATCATCACCTATGACGATCTCGATATTCTGGCGGCAAAAATTGTTGACGTTTATCCACTTGTAGCAGCCTTGCTTTCATTCTGGCTCCGCAACTCAAGACGCTGGCGGCGACTTCGATGCAAAATTTTCTTGCGAACTGACATCTTTGGGTCGGATGCGTTGAACTTTACAGACAGTTCGAAACTGCGCCCCCTTTCGATCACACTAAGTTGGAGTGCTGACAATCTTTATCGTCTTGTCCTAAAGCGACTGTTGAATGGCACCAAGAAGACTATGTGGCAAAAATTTGTCCAACCGGGAATCCCGGCTACTAGCATTAAGGAGTTGCCCCCATGGGGACTGGTGCCGCAAACAACGGAACTGCAGCATAAGGCATTCATGGAGAATCTGGTCGGAAGATGGATGGGGACGGACAAACGCAAAGGCGATACTTACCGTTGGTTCCTGAATCATCTGCAGGACTCTCTTGGGGACATCGCGCCTCGATCGTTTCTGAAACTTTTTGAATCATCCGCTGGCAGACAGCTGCAGGTAGCGCCAACTGGCACAAAACATTTGCTCACGCCTGAACAGATTGCGGGAGCACTAGAAGATGTTTCAAAAGATCGAATTCAAGAGCTAAAAGAGGAGTATCCTTGGATTGAGACGATTAAGAGAAACCTTAACAATGAAACGGTCCCTATTGAGCGGAAGGAGTTGCGTGCGTCAATTGTTCATAAGAGCGATTGGTCTGCATTGCCGAAGCATCTCGCCGACAAAACGAATCGAGCGGATTTCCTGATAGACTATTTGGCGAGTCTTGGCATTCTCCGAGTCGCATCCGACAATCGTATTCATGTTCCGGATATTTACCTCTTTGGATTCGGCCTTAAGCGGAAGGGCGGAATACGGCGACCACGGATTGGCTGAGAATTGTGTCATGACAGTGGATTGCGTGAATAGATCGATTTCATGCAAAGGCAATTATCGACCAGTCTGATTCTGCCACGAGATCCGCCTGAACTACGTCAACTGTTTCTGCACAGCGAATCTCGATGACTCGCATGGCTGCCGTTGCCGCTTCAAAGAACACGTAATCGCGGCAACCGTGCCTAGTTGCTTATATTGCTCAGAGATCTTCGAAGCCCGGTATTTTCAAAATGTCGGGCTTCTTTGATGCCAGGACAGTCAGTCGCCGCAGATGCACGCAGATAGCGTCATACGCCAGACGGCTGATTGATCACTATGCGATCGAGGATTTCTTTCATAGCGGATGGGGGGGGGGGGTGAATCTTAAAGGACTGCCAACACTGCGGATTAGGCACGGCGGAGTCATTCGGTAAATACGAAATCTGACAATGCCGCAGCGTCACCCTGCGGAAACTGGATCAGTTTGGATTCCCCGTTAGACTCCTGTCAAAGGGGTCCAAATCCATGAAACGTGGATTCACGCTTGTCGAGCTTCTGGTGGTGATTGCGATCATTGCCATGCTGATCGCGCTGATTCTGCCTGCAGTGCAGCAGGCGCGGGAAGCGGCGCGGCGGTTGGAGTGCAAGAACAATCTGAAACAGATCAGCCTCGCGCTGCAGAATTACTACGGCAGCCACAATGGGTTCCCACCGGGGTATGTTTCCAATTTCGACAGCGCTGGTAGCGACACTGGGCCGGGATGGGGCTGGGCGGCGATGATTCTGCCGGAGTTGGAGCAGGCAAACCTCCAGAACAGCATCGTATTCACTCAACCGATTGAAGCGGTCGTGAACCGAGCGGCACGTTCAACGCCGATTAAAGCGTATCTCTGTCCGTTTGCCGACGGACACGTTCAGTTCATTTCTTCATCAATCGACAAGCTGGTGTTTCGGGCATTATCGACCCGTGCTGGCGGCGAATCTATCGGAGAGTTTTAATGCGGTTTGTTATGGGTATCATGCTGCTTGGCGCTGTCGCTGGCTGTGGCGGAGGCGCTGCGGAAGTGGTAACGATCGACAAAGTACCAGAGGCCATGTTGAAGGCAGCTCAAAAGGAACTCCCGGAAGTTACCTTTGACAACGCCATCAAGCACAGCGACGGCGGCTACGAAGTTCGTGGCAAAGATCCCAGGGGAAAGGTTCGTGACGTTGAATTCTCCGCAACCGGCGAGATCACTGAGATCGAATAGTTTCAGACTTCCGCAATTTCTGAATTCAGTTTTGGTCCTGGCAGGCTAAAGCTGCGCTGGGGCGACATTCTCCGCGTCGGTGGATTTATCGCATTTGATGCGGCAGTTACCGTGTTCCTCGCGATGTAATCGGCAATGAAGCGAGATGCACCTTCATCCGCTCGATTTGCTGCCGTGAATAATTTCCCTGGATATCACTTTGCTGCCAGGTGCCAATCGCCTCATCAGTGAAATCTCTGATGATCTTTTCGCCCGCTGTCTGTTCGAGCCCTAGTCTCGCGATCAGTTGACTGAAACTGTGCCAGTTCACGCTGTCGAATTTCTTTTGCCCGCCCAGCGTCAATGCGAGTTCCTCTTTTCCAGGGTTAAGATACAGTAGTGTCGAGACCATGTCGTAGGCCGGGGTGAGAACCGCATTTCGGGAATCAGGATAGATCACGGAAAAGTTTTTCAGGTGCGCGTCGCCATTTCCTGCGATCACATGAAAGACAATTGTCTTCAGAAGCTCTTCCACCGAGTTGGGCGCGATCCACTGAACCACACTAGCGATCTCTTCGTAGCTGCCGAAGTACTGCGAATGTCCGGGAGGGCGATCAAGGATCTGGCCAAAGTCTTCGATATGAACCCTGCCCGCAGATGTACGATCAAATCGTTCGATGACGAAGACCTTGCCATCGCCGGTCGGCATTTCCTCTGGGATCCGGTCGAAATCACTCACATGTCGCAGAGTAAACTCGGGAGTGCAGAGACCTGCAGCCCGAGCCCATGACATCGTTGCAAACTCGCATTGGGGCAATCCCGGGTACTCAGGGGAATGAAACTTGGCGATACATGAAGTGCCCTCCGACATTGCCCTGGTCGTAAGTCCGCGTCCGGCCGACCGCGCAGACAGTTTCCATTGCGCACCGGCGAGTGAAAACCGGAAAAGAGATGCCTCTGTTTCTGAAGCTTCCCTGCGAACAACTGTGACCGTTTGTTTTGGTCTCAACGCAGATTCACATGGCTCAAGGTAAACAGCACCTGGCAAATCATCGCCAAGTTGCCCCAACATCTCGAACGTATCATGGTCATCCAGTCCCAACAGCCTTGAGCGCCAGCGCAACATCACTCCTTGCGGCAGAAGGTGCGTAAACCAGCAAATGGGGCCATCCACTGAAATCGCGTTTGGAAAACGATCTTCAAAGATCTGGCCCAGCACCGGTCGTGCGCCAAGAAGCGAGGAAACGTATTGATCGCAAAAGCTGAACCGCTCCCTTGCGTCTTCAAATCGTTCAAGGACTCCTATCTTCACGTCGCCAACCCGGACCATCAGGGCATTCATGATCAACTCCGCGCGATGATCGCTTCAATTTCCGGGCGGAGATCGACTTGATCGCCTAACCGATCGACAACAAACTCTGCAAACCACGTTTCCAGTATGTGTCGACGGCTGGCTCGAAACTTCTCAATTGAACCACTCTTCAGATATGCGACCGTTTCTTCACTGAGCAGGAAAGAACGCAGGGTTTCTGAATCTGCCGAGTCAATGTCTTTCCTGCGCATCTCAGGAACTTTGATAATGGTATCGGTACCCAGATTTCCATCGTCAGTGAGTGACCAGTAGATCCTGGCGGGATCTAAACGAGATTCGGCTTCACAATCATCCTCAGACTCAATCTCCCACAATGTCTGTTGAATCGCGCCACAGGTACGCCGAGGATTTGCAGCAAGTAATGCAAGGATGAAGATCTTGCCGGACGCACGGTTCAGTGAGATTTTCTGATCCAGCTCTCTCAAAGGGCTGTTCGGTAACCCATTGACATCGATCGGTTCATCAGGTCTCTGTAAAATCGCGGCGACGGATTCGCTTGCCGTCGATGCTTCGCGCATTTGTTTGACAAGGCGATCCACTCGGGCGTCCGATACGTTTTCATGGTCTCCGGTTAATGCACCACGCCAGATCCATCTGGCGATGAGGCGGTCGATACGCGAGTTCTCGACGGGGAATCGATCGTAGAATGCAGTCAGAAAGATCAGGGGCAGGCGATATGGCAGCAGCTTCCAGTCCGGGATTCCGGCCGCAAGTTTAATGGACGACACGGTTCGCCGAAGTGCAGCTTCCGTGCGCCTTATCGAATCGTCCGGCAATTTGTCAGGAGCCTCACTCGCAACGCGCACCGACGAGCCACAGGTTACTCGCAGGCATCTGAGAAACAGATCTTCATTAATCATTCCGAACCCAAGATCGCAAAGCCTGCAGACTGCAGAGCGGATCGGTTGATCTCCTTCTCTGCCGTACAAGGCTTCAAAGATCTCCGATTCCTTCATGTCGACTCCGCCGGTGTTCGCGCGCGTAAAAATTAAACGCAGCACATCCTGCCCAGTCCCTTCGACAATATAAGCGGGCATTTCGTATTCGCGAATGGACTTACCCAGCTCCAGGGCGCGATCTACCAGGTCTTCTCGTTCAGTGGCATGTGGCCAGTTGCGAATCCATTTCAATTGTTTGACTGAGTCACCCAGGACGTTCAGCGGAATCCATCCGGGTTCCGGCTCTTTCTTCAGAAGCTGCCGGAACGCCTCTTTCTCCAAATCATACCAAATTGACCAATAGTCGCCCTTTGGAACAACTTCACTGCGCAACAGTGTGGCCGCTAAAGCGGTTAGTCTTTGCTGCCCATCGACGACCCACAGCGCTGCAGACTGCTTCTGAGAATCTACTGCTACCGGGCCATAGTTGACGATTTCGGCTTTCGCTTCCGCGCGAGACAGCAACAGATTGCCGACAGGAAAACCACGACGAATCGAATCAAAAAAATCGATCACATTCCGTGACCGCCAGCGAAGTGGTCGCTGAAAATTCGGTATTCGCAGCCGACCATCGGCAGCTTCGTGGAGCAATTGTTCCACACGAAAGCCTCGAGCTTCCGGGCGTCGCCGGAGCGATGATCCGCTGTTATCGGTAGATTTACTCATGCTTTCAGCGACACCTTGCGTGTCCCACACGTTCGTAGTGAAATACTGGGCTTTGAAAAGTAACAGGAATTGCCGTGAAAAGCCAGGTGCGGCAAAAACACGCGGAAATCGCTGCATAAATCTGCGTCTTGCGGTAATAGCCGGTTTGCCTGTAAAAATCAGGTGCGACGGGCACTGTCCTGGCCGTTGCTGTGCGCGCGGAAATATGGGAATTCAACAGGGAAGCACGGATGCTGGCCTGGGTTCGAAAACGATTTTGCTCCGACCTTGCCATCGATCTGGGGACGACGTCCACTCAGATCGGTCTGCCCGGCGAAGGCATTCGTATTGACGAACCTTCTGTCGTTGCCGTGCCCAAGGGGACGCATCGCGTCGTGGGACGCGGCGCGGCAGTGGGCAAGCTGGCGTATCAGATGCTGGGACGGACTCCGGAAGGAATTCAGGCTGTCCGACCGTTGCGTCACGGAGTCATCAATGACTTCGAACTCTGCGAAACTATGTTGCGATATTTCATTCGCAAAGCGTGCGGGCGCTCCATGGGTCTTCGTCCGCGCGTGATCATTTCCGTACCTGGTTGCATCACGGCGGTTGAACGCAGGGCAGTTTTTAACAGTGCAGAACGGGCCGGAGCTGGACGAGTCTGGCTGATTGATGATTCCAAAGCCGCAGCGATCGGAGCGGGATTGCCGGTGTCCGAACCGCTGGCAAGCATGATCTGCGACATTGGCGGTGGCACGACCGAAGTCGCCGTGCTAAGCCTGGCCGATATCGTGGCATCGCAGTCGATTCGAGTCGCGGGCGATGCGATGGATGAATCCATCGTTCGCTACCTGCGTCGTCGGTATTCATTACGGATCGGCGACCAGACGGCGGAACAACTCAAAATAGCGATCGGCAGCGCGGCTCCTTTGGATCATGAGCTGACACATGAAGTCAGCGGCCTCGACACAGCCAGCGGAATTCCCCGCAAGGCCCTGGTGACCAGCGAAGAAATTCGTGAATCGCTGTATGAGCCGCTCGAAGAGATTGTGGA
>JANOUN010001400.1:0-2920 GCA_031416875.1 Planctomycetota bacterium
GCAAGCGTGGCCTCAGTGAGCGAATGTTGATGGTTTCGCTTCGTCATGTCGTCGCCCTGGTCTGCTTCATCGTAGACAATGCCACTGAGAAGAATAAGGCTGGACTCTTCGGGCAGGTTTAATGCTCGAAATTCCTCCAGACTCATTCGCGTACCGGTTTTTGGCAGCGGCTGAATTTCGGTTACCGACATCGCAACCCCTCTTTCAATATCCGTAGTCGCAAATAGAAGCCCGGCATCTTGAAAATGCGTGGCTTCTGCTCAGTCTATCATCGCTGCACACGAGCCGAACCGCCAGCGGCCACACCTTCGACTTCTTTAATCGTCGCCATCGTTGTGTCGCCTGGATAAGTCGTGAGCAGCGCGCCGTGAGCCCAGCCGAGGTTGAGCGATGTTTGAGGATCTTTGCCGTTGAGCAGTCCGTAGAACAGGCCAGATGCAAATCCGTCGCCGCCGCCGATGCGGTCGATGACATCCAGTTCCATCGTTTTTGCCTGATACGTCTTGCCGTCCAGCCACAGCACCGCACTCCATGAGTGACGGTTGGTCGAATGGACTTCCCGCAGAGTCGTGGCGACGGCCTTCACGTTCGGAAGCTTTTGGGTGACTTCTTCCATCATGCCGAAGAACGCTGACGGGTCCAGCTTCGATGAATGTTCAACGTCCTGCCCTTTCAGGCCGAGTCCCTTCTGCAGGTCTTCTTCGTTGCCGACCAAAACGTCAACATGTTCGACGATCCTGTTCAGCGTCTCCTGAGCCTTATCCAGCCCGCCGCTGATCTGCCACAGCTTGGCGCGGTAGTTCAGGTCGAAAGACGTGACGGCACCGGCAGCCTTGGCTGCCTTCATGCCTTCGATGATGACTTCCGGTGTGGTGGGTGACAGAGCCGCGAAGATGCCTCCGCTGTGAAACCAGCGCACGCCGCCCGCGAAGATTTCATTCCAGTTGAAGTCACCGGCCTTCAACATGCCGGCTGCTTCGTTGCTGCGGTTGTAAAATACGACAGGACCGCGCACACCGTGCCCCTGATCGCTGTACACAGTTGCCATGTTAGGGCCACGCACGCCGTCGTGAGCAAACTTCTTATAGAAAGGTTTCACGCCCATCGCGCGGACGCGTTCTGCGATGAGGTCACCCAGCGGATAATCCACCATCGCCGTTGCGATCCCGGTCTTCAGCTGAAAGCAATCCGCCAGGTTCGCCGCGCAGTTGAATTCTCCACCGCTCACATGAATCGACAGTCGGCTGGCTTTGCGGAACGGGATAATTCCCGGATCCAGTCGATTGACGAGAGCCCCCAGAGAGACAAAATCCAGAGCGCCGGATGCAGGGACTTTCAACATGAATTCTATCCTTGTGACTTATCGGCGATTTGCCGAGCGTGATTGAAATGACGGGACCACTGACCGTGAGTCGCGTATGGTAAAGATTCCGCTGGATGATTTCAAAACAACCGCCGAGCGTTAAGATCCCATTCCCATTCGAGCCAGGGGATGGTCTCTTAATCGTTTAACGGCAAGCCGCAGGCGCAGGCGAAACTGAGAGCAACGACGCCTGCGGCTTGCCGTTAAACGAAAATGCGGATCCACGAGACTAAGTCGATAATCGCCGACAAAGTCGATCATCCCCGCGGAAGCCGGGTCGCTGCATAATTTCCAGTCACGCGACGAATTTCCAGTCACGCGACGAATTGCCACTCAACCGCGAATCAAGGAAAAACATTGATGCGACTCATGCAACAGTTGTTGCTGGCCCTTTTCCTCGCTTCATGCACTACGAGAGCCATGGCTCAGGAACCAAAACGGTTGCCAGCCTCTGCCCCGGCTGTCAATCCATTGATTTCCCGGATCGCCTTTGGCTCCTGTTCGAACCAGGACGATCCAATGCCAATTCTGCGTACCGTGCTGGAATGGGAGCCAGATCTGTTCGTCTATCTCGGGGACAACATCTACGGCGATACGCGGGACATGCAGCTGCTGGAAGCAAAATATGCAACGCTCGGAGCGAAGAAAGACTTTCAGGCTCTGCGAGCTGCCACTCCCGCGATTGCCACGTGGGATGACCACGACTACGGGGACGATGATGCCGGCAAAGAATTTCCGTTCAAAGCTGCGTCCAAAGAAATCTTTCTGAAGTTCTGGAACGAACCCACTCCCAGTCCGCGGCGCGACCACGACGGCATCTACACCAGTTATCGCTTCGAAGACAAACCGCTCGGCAAAACGCTGCAGATCATTTTGCTGGATACGCGCACATTCCGGGATCAACCGTTGCGAAATCCATTCCCGTCATGGAAGAATGATTATCTGCCCGACACCAATCCGGAAAAAACGATTCTTGGTGCAGAGCAATGGGCCTGGCTGAAGGAACGACTGCAGGAACCTGCCGCCCTGCGCGTCATCGGCAGCAGCATTCAGTTCTGCCATGAGTACAACGGCTGGGAATCATGGACGAATTTCCCGATGGAACTAATGAAGATAGTCAATCTGATCGCAGAGACAAAAGCGAACGGAGTTGTCTTCATTTCCGGCGACGTACACTGGGGTGAGTTGTCGATCCTGAAAACGCCGAACTGCTATCCACTGCATGATCTCACCGCGAGCGGGCTGAATCGCGACTGGAGCAACGTCGAACCCAACCAAAACCGCCACGGTGAAGCCTGCATGGATTTCCATTTTGGAATGCTCGACATCGATTGGTCCGGCAATCCGTCCGTTCAGCTCCGCATCCACGACATGACCGGCCGCGGCCGCGTTCGAAAAACCGTACGGCTGAGTGAGCTGCAGTTTTGATTTCATGATCAGCAAACTCAGCGACAAATGAGTCACAAGAAGACAATTATGAAACGCATGCTCATTATCGGCGGATTGATTCTCACGGTCATTGCGATGATCGTTGGTTCGATTTACTGGTGGTGGTTC
>JANOUN010001401.1:0-2910 GCA_031416875.1 Planctomycetota bacterium
CGAACTGTGGGAAATATCCAGTTTGGGGCGCGCAGCAAAAAAACCGGCGCATGATGACGCGCCGGATTTCAGATTTGCGGACCAACAGCAAACAGCTTACCTCTTGGGTGCTGTGCAAAGTCCGTGAGTCTCTGCCATTGACGTTTTCTGCTCGGTGATCACGGGGCACTGCGACGCCATTTCCGCATTTAACGCGGTGTAGGCTGACCATTCCGCTGGCAAGTTATCTTCGTGGAAGATCGCCGCGACCGGACATTCGGGAACGCAGGCTTCGCAGTCGATACATTCCTCCGGATGGATAAAGAGAATGGCTTCACCTTCGTAAAAGCATTCAACCGGGCAAACAACAACGCAGTCCGTGTATTTGCAGTTGAAGCACGGCTCAGCAACAACATGAGTCATGTGACACCCTTTCAGGCCAGATGATCTGGCGATCCATTCATCAAAAATCGAAATGATTCAAGACACGTTTGAAACCAAACTTCGCTGAAACAGAATTCGCTGTCAAAATCCGCGTTCGCTCCGCTCTGGTCATGAACGTGTCGGTTTCGCAGAAGTCGAAACATACACTCTCCATGCCCGAACGTCGAACCCTGATACGAATTTCGGCGATTTATGACATCCTTTCCAGCATTTTCCAGAGTGGTCGGGCAGGGAAAAGCAGACGACGCAAATTGAGACAGAGTCTCGACCGTCGCCGGCAGAATTCACCGGTCCAGCGGGGATGAGACGCTGACACGGAAAGTAATCTTCAAGAGTCACAGTGTGATTTCGGTCATTCTTTCGTCAGACCAGAGGGAGTTGCGTCAATCGCTGACGATATTTCTCCCGAAAAGTCGCCGGTAGTTCGCTAAACCAACCGGCATTGGCACATTCCGGAGCAGGCGGACCACGCAAATGTTGTTTTCAGCAGATTCAGCTGGCACAATATAAGCACCGCTTCCTCCACAGGAGCACGTTCTTTCCGGTGCGATCGGTCGGCACGAGTTCATGCTGGTGGATGAGACTGCGGAAACTTCAGGATTGGGAGATCGGACGAAGTTTCGATCGATTTGGCGTTTTAGCGAATCGTTCGCGGTTTTCATGGACCAAAGTCGGCAACAACTGCGTTTTTGAATCAATGTTCAATCCAAATTGCGAATCTCTGCGTAGTTGATACCGGGGCGAACTTTCGATGGCTTGATGGTAATTCTTTGTGAGTTGAAATCGTGCCACTAACAAACCACGACCGCAAATTGTTGACAGACCTGCTGAATGCTCAAAGCGGGGCGTGGAAATTGTTTGTTGATCGGTACACGCCACTGGTCGTGCAGGTCATCCAGCACACGGCACATTCCCACAGCCTGAAACTCAACGCTGATGACACCGAAGACCTGTGCGCGGATACGATGACTGAGTTGCTGGTGCGCGACATGGCGGCTTTGCGAAGTTTCCGGGGGCGTTGTTCACTGGCCACGTATCTGGGAGTGATTGCTCGCCGGATTGTTGTTCGAAAGCTGGCAGAACATCGATTTTCGTCCGCGATGGGGCATATCAATGCACATCGGTCAGCCGTTGATTTTGCGTCCGCGGAAAACAGCTCTGTGCGACAACTGGACCACCGAGATCAGGTCGAATCGCTGCTGTCAAAGCTTCCCCAGGAACCGCAGCAGGTTGCAAAGTGGCTGTTTCTGGACGAACTGAGTTACCGCGAAATCGCCCGACGACTCGGTAAGTCCCTCAATTCCATCGGACCGATTGTATCCCGCCTGCGATCAATGCTCCATCGCAGTGACGATTCACCGCTCACCAAAGAGTGACGCAGGCCAGTCTTAGCGGAGATTCCGGAGACATTATTTGCCCGGAAAACTCCGTTTCTGCCGTTCGAAACACGCTGTTGATGTTTCGTAACATTGACGCGTTGTTAATTCGCAACGCATCGAACACTTTACGTTATCCATCAGAGATCGGAATTCGCTGCAATTCTGCGGATCTTCGCGGTAGTCGCAACTCCCTTGATGGCGTCGACTTACGAAATGCAACTCAAGGCGGCATCCGAAATCCCTTTTCTCCCTGAGCCATCGGAACGCCGTTCGCTTTCTGATGATGAAAGATCAGGCAATTTCCTTGTGGAACAGGGAGTGTTGCAGACCTGAGTGAACTGATTCTCCAGACGTATGCAGAGCAACGTTTGGGAGGGACTTCAGTGATCCGCTGATGCAGATCAATGTGAGTTCATTGCTCAGGACAACGCCCGATGACTTCTGCTGAATGGCCAGGACGCAGATCTCAATTCTGGCAGGACCAACTTCTCAATTGGTACCAAACGGATCGGCCAGGCCTATCCCAATCTCTCGTCTCTCTCTCAAAAAAAACAAAGGAAACACACATGTTGAAGACTCTCTGGAATGATGAAGCAGGTGTAATTCTGTCTGCTGAAATCGTTCTCGTGGGAACCATCCTGGTTCTTGGGATGATCGTCGGGCTGGTTGAACTGCAGTGCTCAATCGTCGCTGAGTTGAGCGACCTGGGAAGTGCCTTCGGCAACCTGGACCAGTCTTATCAGATTTCCGGATTTGCCAGCAGCAAAGGTGGCGGTCAGTTCAAGGCTCGTACATTCGGATCTCGTTACACAGACCGTGCTGACACCTGTGACTGTGATCAGAACCTGTCAATCGTTTGCAACGACCCAGGCGAAATCCGCAAGTAATTCGCCAGCGTCCCGATTATCGGCGGACACATTGGTTAGAACGTCAAAAGAGGCGATGTCTTCAGACATCGCCTCTTTTTGTTTGCGCAGTAGCAAAGCGACGGGTGAATCGGCACAATCCGGGACTGACGGCACGGCATCCCGGCCGCAGTGTGCAGATTCCTGTCCGGTCGTTCCACCTCGACTTCACCCGCATACTCCGGGCCGTTGCCGAACAGCAG
>JANOUN010001402.1:0-3065 GCA_031416875.1 Planctomycetota bacterium
GGCTGTTGCTTGATGGCAATTCAGACCGAACTCAAACCCTGGCGAAAGGGAGCCCTTCATGAGTGTCGTTTCCTTTGTTCCATTCCGACTGACGCTGAAGGCTCCAGCCGTCGTGACCAGTTTGGTTCATGATCCAAATACCGTCTCCACATTGCGATTCATTCCTGGCACGATGGTGCGCGGCGCACTGGCTCGCGAGCTGGGTGATCCGAAGTCTGATTCCGCGAAGTTGGCCGAGTTCCGATCACTGGTCCTCGGTGGCAACGTCGCGTGGTTGAATGCGTACCCGGTGATTGGCAACGCACGATCGCTTCCTGCTCCGTCTACGCTACGACGGGAAAAGCACGGCGGCGACGAGCGGTCTATGAATGTCTTCGACCTCACGGAGTTCGATGGCAAGCCCGATGAATCGCACGAGATCGAAGATCACTGGCCCGACGAAACATTGGCCAGCCTCGGCGAGAACTTTGTCACGTTTGGCGGCACACGATATCTCGACTCGCCGACCGTCAGCGGTCGCGTACATCAACAACGCGATCGCGAGAAAGGTCGGGCGTGGACCGACTCGAATCTTCCGAATGGTCGTGAAGAGCGGCACGGCGCGTTGTTCGCCTTCGAGTCGCTCGACGCCGGGCAGGTCTTTGAGGGAGCAATTCAGATTCGTGCCGCGACTGAGGCTGACCGCGATCAAATTCTCAGCCGCATCAAAGAACTGCTCGGCGATGCGGTGCTCATCGGACGGTCGCGCCGGGCCGAGTATGGCGGCGATGCGAAGATCGTGTTTCAGCCAGTCCGCCAGCGCGAGTGGCCGCAGTTCGACAAACTGGTTCGCCGTGACCTCGCGCCGGACGACGAGTTCCATGCGTTGCTGGTCTCAACGTGTCTGGTGCGTGATCCGGGGACAGGCCAGTTCGATCCCTCGTCGTTATCTAAGGCTATGGAAAAGAAGTTCGGCGGTCGCGTGTCTGTCGAACGTGTTCGCGTGAGCTTTGAAACTGTCGGCGGGTTCAATCGTAAGTGGCGTTTGGAACTGCCACAGGCGCTCGGTGTCGCCACTGGATCGGTGCTGGTGTTGAAGGCCAACGCGGACATCCTCGTTTCCGAGTTGATCGCGATCGAGAACTCAGGACTAGGCGAACGAAAGGCAGAAGGCTTTGGGCGTTTGGTCTTTGTCGAGCCGTCGTCACCGAAAGGGCGTCTCGAACGGCCCCAATCAGGCCCTCCTGCCGATGCTCCCCAAACGCCGCCGCCTCAAATCATCACCACGCTGCAACGTCGACTTGCGAATGCGGAGGTCGATCGCCATATCGAGACGATTGCCGGGCGACTGGTTGATGGCCCCGTCAAACCGCCCAGCAACAGTCTATTGGGGCGGCTGCGCGAGCCGTTACGGAATCAATCGTCCGACGACTCTTTTCGAGCGGCGATCGCCATGTTGCGGGCGCTGCTCAACGATCCCAACGAGAGGTTGCGGCTTAAAAGGCCCGCAATGGATCAGCTTCGTAAACGCTGCCTGCGCGAGGACGAGCGATCGGTTTCTCTCCACGAATGGCTACACCAAGTCGTCGAGGCACCAGACCTGACGAAGCAACTCAACCTGCCATTGATCGCGCAGCGCAGTCGGTTGATTCCACAAGGTTCAGCAACGGAAGGCGACCCGGTCATTGCGGTGCTTGCCGGCATGACGGATCGTCTCAAAGTGCGGTTGATCGACGCCGTGCTCGCCGGCTTGGCACTGAAGAACCGACAGAAGGGCGACGACCAATGACTACTTCATTTGCAACTCCGCTCATGTTGAGCGACCCCGGAAACGTCCGCACGATTGCCGCTCGTTGGGTCATCACGGCTGAAGTGGTGCTGCTCACGGCCACGCGGTTCGGCGGGCGTTCCGGCAGCCCGGTCGATATGCCCG
The DNA here is from genome assembly GCA_031416875.1 of Planctomycetota bacterium. Lineage (GTDB taxonomy): Bacteria > Planctomycetota > Planctomycetia > Planctomycetales > Planctomycetaceae > SXXK01. The sequence continues at coordinate 1,913 of JANOUN010001402.1, forward strand.
TGTTGCGAGATACGTGCAGCGGATTGCCTCTGCTCACCGGTTCGACATTTGCGGGAGCCCTGCGGAGTTATCTGGCGGATCGGCTGGCTGGCTACGGTCACGAGGAACCGGCGCAAGTGGCCGGTCTCTTTGGTGCGAGTCGCGGTGATGATGACGGCTCGCAAAGTCCACTGATTATCTTCGACAGTATCGGCCTGTTGCAGAGTGGTCACGCCATTGAGATCCGTGACAACGTGAAGATCGACGGAGCCAGCGGCACGGCGGTGGATCACAAAAAGTTCGACGGCGAAGTGCTGCCCGCCGGCACGACATTCCCCATCCGTTTAGAACTGGTGATCGCCGACACGAAGAGCGAACCCGAACTGGTCTTGAGATTGACGACCGCACTGGCCGGTCTGGCGGACGGAGAGATCACGCTCGGTGCGCGACGTTCGCGCGGCATGGGCCGATTGACTTCGCACAACTGGAAGGCAAAACGGTTCGATCTCAATTCCGCAAATGGCTGGATCGAGTGGCTGACTTCAGACGCGGAGAATCCGCTCAATGGCATCTCGCCTTCGCACGCAACCGCCTCAGCGGCGTGCGTCGCTGCGGGACACCAATCGTCGCTTGCAGCCGACAACGACAAGCGCCAGCGAGTCACGATCACGGCGACGTTGGCACTCAAGGGTGGGTTGTTGGTCCGCAGTCCGGCCCGGGAAGCGGACGCTCCCGATGTGGTCCAACTTCGATCGGGCGGGCAATCGGTTCTGCCGGGAACCAGTGTGGCAGGAGCACTCCGCAACCGAGCAATGCGAATTGCCCATGTGATTCACAAGACCGAAGCGTTGGCCCAACAGTGGGTCGAGGGATTGTTTGGGCCCGAACTGATGGGAACGACTGACCCAAACTTCAAGCCGCACGCATCTCGGCTCCGTATTTCCGAGAACGTCGTCAACGGAGGACTGCGACAGAGACCGACGCGCATCCGCATCGACCGCTTCACGCAGGGGGTCTTTGAAAGCGCCCTCTTCGACGAAGAACCTCACTACGGTGGAGAGGTCGTCGTGATCTTTGAACTGCGAAATCCGACCGACGCCGATGTTGGCTTTCTCCTGCTGCTCACGAAGGACTTGCCTCAAACCACCAAGGAAGGCGCGCTGGAGCGCCTGCA
>JANOUN010001403.1:0-20711 GCA_031416875.1 Planctomycetota bacterium
GTAGCTCAGTCGCTCCGCCGACTGAGATTCCCCGGATGCAGTACGGTGAAGCAAGTAATCGGCGATTATTGTTCCGACACAGTGGAGTTGATTGCGGAAAGGGCAAGAAACGAATGCGAGTCGCGGAGCGACGTCGCCTACATGACTCATTCCGGGAACTCAGGGAACCTGCCGGTCGCATTACTCCACAACCATCACACCGTTCATCACCATCCAGTGACCTGGAAATGTGCAGAGAAACGGGTATCGACCAGGCTGCGCGGGAGCCTGGAAATAGATGGTTTGTTTTTCACCAGGCGGAACAATGTCCGTGTGAGCGATGACCTTGTCTGATTCGGGGATGTACTGGCGGGCGAAGGCTTCCGGATCGGCGATCAGCTGATTCCCGAGCTCACCCACGATCTGCAGCGAACCGGGTTGTGCGAGAACCCAGTTGTGCGGAACGACATCGGGATTGGAAAGCGTGAAGGCAAGCTTCTCGCTGGCTTTGACAGTGAATTCTTTTGTCGCGTACGACAGATTCTTTGCGGTCTCGATCTCGATCTCACGCGCCCCCTTGATCTTCTGCCGCCAGGGATTCGGGATTTGCACAGCGTTCAGAGCAAGATCTGTGAGCAGTGGATGGGCGGCGATGATTTTTTCACGCGGTTCGTAGCCCGGGAATTCCTCAAAAGGCTGGTCAAGTTTGTGAACGGTGACGAACACATCGTGGCCGGTGCCTGCGGGCGAACACGTGAATGAGTCATCGTCGTTGACATGCAGCCGCAGGTGCAGTTGATTGACGGGCTGCAGTTCAGGAATTTCAAGAAACAAGGAACGCCCGTCCGGAAGTACATGAGCCGACAGGATCGCCAGTGGATCATGGCCAGGAATCCCGGGATGAGTGGTGGAATATTCAAGCGAACCGTACGCACCGCTGTAACGATAGTTCCAGCACTGTGCGAACTGGCGATGGGCGTCGGTGGCAATGGTCTTGTCAATTGGTTCTGCAAACGTCACACGAATTCCGTTTTCGAACGTGTGAAATCCGAGCGGAATCTGCACCGGATCACCCGTGTAACGCACGCGTTGAAAGCAGCCGTCGTCGGGCGTGTAAGAGCCCCAGCCAGACATGCCGGACACGTACAACTGCCCGTCCTTCGGATTAAAACGTCCCCGATGCGCGCCGGACAAAAAGTCGCCCGACATCGGCACCACAGCCCCCTGAAGCTGGCCACCGACTTCGTCTCGCAATATGACAAACCACGATCCCGCGCCGAATGAAAAATGCAGCAACTGCCCCTTCAGCGGGCCGAAGGAATCGCTGTCGACGTACGCCTGTCCGCCGGCGGAATTGTCGAGTCCTCGCGGCAGACAGACCAACGGCAGTTCGGGTGGCTTGCCGTTTTTCGGGCCGCGATACCCGAAATGCGGCGGATCAGCCGGTGATTGTTTTCCGGCGTTTCGAACGGCATGCACCATTGAGCCAGGTGTCCACTCGCCTTCGGAAACAGGAAGCGTCACGGTTCCGTCAGGCAGAATGCCCAGTCCATCGGGATTGCGAAATCCGGTGGCAATGACATCGGCCGTTTGACCATCGGCGGAGATGCGAACCAAACCCTGATTTCCGGACGCCATATAAAAGTTTCCGTCCTGGTCACGCTGCAAACCGCAAATAAAATCGTGACCGGCAGAGGATGTCACAAAGGCGTTGCTGAAGCATTCATAGAAGTCGGCTTCACCGTCGTCGTTCAGGTCGGTCAGACGAGTTAACTGATCTCGACATTGCACGTAGATCTTTCCGTCGGCAACAACCAGCCCTAAAGCATGATGCAGCCCCGATGCAAATCGCCGCCAGCGCGCCACGCCCGGCGTTTCGGCACCAGAATTCAGCCCGGTGACGCGCCACACGTCGCCCTGCATGGTGCAAACCAATGCACTTCCGTCCGGGAGGAAATCATGATCGCCGCAGAACATCGGAACCTTCCAGGGATTGTCGTACGGCAATTCGATCGTATCGACGGCATACGGACGACCGCTGCCGGGAATGATCTTCGTTTCCACAACCTGCGGCCATTGAGCCGGTCCGCCCGCTGCCATTTTTCGCAGCGGATGCTGATCGGCCGGAGCAACATCATGTACGAATTGGCCATCTTCAACCCACGGTGAATCGAGATACTCGACATCGCCAATTCGATACGCGAAGACGACTCGGTTGCCATACCGATAAAAGCCCTGATACTTGAATGCTTTGTCAGGAGCGTATTGTTTCGGAACCGGCACCAACTGCCCTTCCATCCGCAGTGGGCTCACGAATCCATGACGAACGGAATCAAAGCCCACAAAACCGCCCGACCACACAGCGTCATACGTCAGTGTGTCTGGATTGAAGCAGGTCGAAAGCTCACCGTGATCGCCTAGTTGCAGGCAAACACCGCGAGCAATGGTTACCCCGCCTGTCTGAAAAACGCCGGACTGCACGGAACCGAGCTGTGTCTCGTTCCAACGCCCATCCATCCACACGTCTTCGTTCTGATTCCCCCAGTGCCCCTGCTTGCCACCATCGAGCCCCGGAAACTGAGCAAGCAGCATTGGCACATGATGCTGCTGTCGAAAGTAATCCGCCTGCTTGGTATAAAAGTCATACAAGCGATCGCGAGTCACAGGAAGTGCGGCGTTCGCCCAGTGACGCGGCTGCAGCGGCTCCTTCGTGAACGGAAACTCGGCCGGGCCGTGCATCTGACTATGTGCAATGGCGTCCTGAAGTTCTGCAGAAAGCGGTTTACCCTCGGGCCCGAGATCGCTCAGGAATCGCATTAAATCCAGTTGTTGTTGCCGCGACATTGCCGCCGTGAGTCCGGCGGGCATGACGGTGCTGCCCGCGATTTCCTCTTCGATGTCGGACCGTGCGATTGTCGTCAGCTTGCTCGTGGCAGGATCGCGCAGAGTGACCTGACTGTCATCCGAGCTGTGTTTGTAGCCGGTAAAGACTTTGCCTCCGACCGTCAAAATCTGGAACGTAATGAATTCCGGCTTGACGTCTCGCTTTGGCCACAGCACGGATTCAACAATGTGACTCAGCTTGCGATCCTTCGCGACTGCGGACAATTCGGGACCGACAGTGCCTCCGTGGAGGCCAATCTTGTGACACGAAATACAGGCCACCTTCACATCTGCGAAGACTGCAGCTCCTCGGATCGCATTTCCATGTTCAGTTGATCCAGCGACAAGTCGCGTCACCAGGTCAGCGTCGTAAGGAATCTCGGGCAAGAGTCGACTCTGAACATTCGGTTTCGCTGGATCGCCATTCCTGCCCGCATCGCCTTTGCCATCGAAGGACCACAATCCGACCGTAGAATCATCGCGGGACACAACTGCGACAGGTTCAGCAGGGATGTCTCGCACGCCGCGGGAAATGCGAACCCAGTCGATACTTCCGTCACATCCTGCTCCGCCTTCGACGAGGCGTCCGATTGCAATTGCTCCGGGAACGCTGGCTCCTCCGTCGCGACCCGTGATGGCCTGATCCGCGACCTGCTTGCTGTCCACATACAGCCGCACACGACTCGGCTCGTAGATCATTGACAGGGTATGGGTTTTCTCGTCGCAGATCACGGCCTCGCTGTGAACATGATCGGGCTGCTTTCCGGGAAGATAGGCCGTGAGCACACCGCTGCCGTTCATGGAAAACAGTTCCCAGTGATCAGCCGATTGTTTCGTGTCACTCGCCACAAGAATGTTGTACTGATCGCGGCGCTGAATTGTGGCTCGAACTTCCACAGTGATTGGCGAATGACGGTACACGTCGGCCCCCGGAAAAACCTGGCCTGAAACAGCAGCTGTTTCTGGATCGACGGGAGCAGCGGGCTTCGGACCACCGCTGCCGGGCTTTTCGATTTCCTTCCGCACCCATTCCAGTCCGTCACGGTTTTCCAGCAGCGATTCGCGCGCGTCAAGTTGTTCGCGATGATCGAGAATCCCGATCGGCCCGTCATAACCGCTTTCGACGACCGTGCGAATCATGTCAAGTTCATGAGCCCCTTTGCCGATGCCCAGTATTTTTGGCTGTTCCATCGGATTCATGCCGTTCAGATTCAGACAGTGCAGGTACGGCTTCATCATCGCGAACGATTCAGCCCAGTCATTGATATGCCCGTGGCCGTGATGAAAGTTGTAAACGATGCCGACATGGTCCTGTCCAAGTTCATGCAGGCGTTTGCAGACAGCAACCAGATTCTGCGGCTCACCGCTCCAGCCACCGTGATTGTACAGCCCGAGCTTACAGCCCATCGCCTTGGTGCGTTTTGCGAGTGGTAACATCTGCTGAGCGGCTGCTTCAACTTTCGCTGCCTGAGTTTCTCCAGCAGGCTGACTCATCATCTGCCAGATCTGCGGATGCAGACCGTACTTTTCAAACAGATTGAAAGCCTCTTCGTGACTGCTCCAGAAGGCGAAGTATTCGATACCGTGCTTTTTGTATTCCAGAATCTCCTGCTCAAACGTGGGCACATGTTCTTCGCGCCAGTCGTACGCACATCGCGTGATACCGAGTTCTTTGAGCATGATTGCCCGCTCAGCCGGTCCGCGTTTCGCTGCGTCAAATGGCACAATACACCACGCCACGAGGTTTTCCCGACGCAGTACGTCCGCTTTGTCGTCTGCCGACACCGACGTTGCTGTGCATGAAGAAAATGACGCGAACAGTAATGCGGTGATGGAGAGTAAAGTGTTTTTGTTCATAGGATTCAGAGCGGTGGATGTGGGATTCATTTTGGATTGAAAACGTTCGGATTGAGTTTAGAGAAAAAAAAGTTGCCAGAAGTCAGTGTGACAGGCATAACTGCATTGTCTCCGGGGGAATCTCAGTCGGCGGAGCGACTGAGCTACGTAGGCGACGTCGCTCCGCGACTCGCATTCCTTTTGACGCACATGACACACGACGCCTTATCGCCGTCACCATCAGTCACGTTAAAAACAAAACCGCATCGTCTCCAGGGAATCTCAGTCGGCAGAGCGACTGAGCGACGCAGGCGACTTTACGCCACGAACCGCATTCTGTATTCTTCCTTCCCCGTTTGCTATTGAAAGTCATCTTTCCAGCGCGAAGTTTTCGACGCCCTCCTGACAAACCCCGTTTGCGAAATCATTCTCCATGCGAACCGCCACTGACACAACATTCATTCATCACGGGCAGGTCGTTGATGGAACCGGAGCACCAGCCATCCCCGATGCCTGCGTACTGATTAAATCTGGTGTGATCCGTTACGTGGGGCCTCTGCGGGATGCGCCGCCGGTTCCGGAATCGGCTGTGCGGCTGGATGCGAACGGCGGGACGATCATGCCGGGCCTTGTGGAATCGCATTTTCATGCGACCTACTTTAATGTGGCCGCACTGGAAGATCTGGATATCAAGTACCCCGTCGAATACGTCACACTTCTGGCGGCCTGCAACGCGCGGCTGGTGCTGGAATGCGGATATACGTCGGCTCGCAGCGGTGGCAGCCTGTTCAATATTGATGTGTGGCTAAAAAAAGCCATCGAAAATGACCTGGTGATCGGGCCTCGCCTGGCGACGAGCGGCCGTGAGATTTGCGGCGCTGGCGGGCTGATGGACTGGAATCCGGAATTCCGCAAGATCGGTATGGAGGGACTGATTTTGCTCGTCAACGGTCCCGACGAAGCACGCAAGGCTGTGCGCAAACTGGTCAAAGACGGTGTGGAATGGGTAAAGACGTATCCCACCGGCGATGCTGCCGCCGCCGATTTCAACGATCATCACACGCTGTGCATGACGTTTGAGGAAATGCACGCTGTGGTTCAGACCGCCCACAATCACGGAATGAAAGTCACAGGTCATTGCCGCGCAACGGCGGGAATCAAGAACGCGCTGCTGGCGGGTTACGACGCAATCGAACACGGGACGTTTATCGATGACGAAACGCTCGAACTGCTGCTGAAACGAAATGTTCCTGTCGTGCCTGCATTGTATTTTGAACTGATGAGTGTTCAGCGCGGGCCTGAGTTCGGGATGTCGCAGGCTGTCATCGACGGACATCAGGAAACGCTGGACGGCGGTGCCGAAAGTGCGCGACGCATCCTGGCGGCGGGCGGCCGACTCGGAATGGGCGGTGATTATGGTTTCGCATGGAATCCACACGGCGACTATGCCAAAGAATTGTCGTTTTTCGTGAACTACGTCGGCCTGAAACCACTCGACGTCATCAAATGTGCGACTCAAACCGGCGCGGAGATTCTGGGCCGCGATCATGAACTGGGAACGCTCGCTGTCGGAAAACTCGGCGACGTGCTGATCGTTGACGGCGATGTGCTGGCCGATATCTCGATTCTGCAGGACCGCAAACGACTGATCGCCGTTATGCAATCCGGCATCATCAAGAGCCGCCGCGGCGTTAGTTGTCTGAGCGGCGATGCAGTGGTAAGTTAAGGACTCAATGGCCTTTGTCCTGCGATTCCTGTACCTTGGACATTCATGTCCGAGATGTTGCCATTACATTACCTCCGCCACCTGAATCCCGAGCAGCGCCAAGCCGGTGCGTAAAGCTCGCGCCATAAGGTCGCACAGAATCAGGCGGCTGTGGCGCAGTTCATCCGATTCGGCATCCTGCACGGAACAACGATCATAAAATTTGCTGAATGCGTCGGCCGTTTCAAACAGCCAGCCGGTCAGGACATGCGGACGATAGTCCTGCAACACTCCATCAATCGAGGTCCCAAACATCAGCAATTGCAGAGCGAGCCTTCGTTCTTCAGGAGTTGTCAGCAGAATCGCTGAACCGCTTGATATCAATGCACTTCGATCGACATCCAGCTTGCGGAAGATGCCGCAGATGCGCGCGTACGCATACTGCATGTAAGTTGCCGTATCGCCGGTTGTCGCCAGCATCTTGTCCCAGTCAAAGATGTAGTCGCTGTCACGGTTGTGATGCAGGTCGGCATATTTGATGCCTCCAATGCCGACGATTTCAGCGACGGTTGCACGTTCGTCGGACGACAGCATTGGGGTTTCGCGGCGGTCGTCATTCTCATCGACAATCCTGCGGGCTCTTGTGATCGCTTCGTCGATCAGACTCTCAAGGCCGACCGTGTCACCCGATCGAGTCTTATATGGTTTGCCGTCTTTCCCCATCACCGTGCCGAATGCGACATGCTGGAACCTGGCGTCGGTCATACCCCACAGCGTCGCCGTTGCGAACAACTGCTGAAAATGTTCCGACTGGCGTTTATCGACCACATACAGCATTTCATCGGCTTTGAGCGTGTCACGGCGATACTGGATGGTCGCCAGATCCGTTGTCGCATACGTGAACGCGCCGTCGGTTTTCTGGACGATAAACGGGGCAGCGTTGCCTTCGATAAAAACGCAGGTTGCGCCTTCGCTCTCGCGGGCCAGATTCTTCGCTTTCAGGTTCGACACCACATCGGCGAGCATCGGATTGTAATAGCTTTCACCCAGCGCCAGATCAAACTCGATTCCCAGCCGCTGATAAATCCTGTTCAGCGCCGCAAGGCACTCAGGCAGAAACTCGTTCCACAGCTGATTGTTCTCTGGGTCACCCGCGTGCAGTTTCACTGTTTCATCGCGAGCCAGGCGCGCGATCCCCGGATGCGACTGCGACAATTGCAGCAGATCGTGATCGGATTCCACCGACGAGATTGTGGTACGGGCCTGCTTGACGGCGTCGTCCGCGGCAAACATTTGCTTGCGAACCGAGCCCAGTTGCTTCTTCGCTTTGTCGTCGCTGCCAGCGGCCGCTTCCTGAGTGGTCAATTGCGTTTTCACAGTCGCGGCGGCCTGTTCCAGCCCCGGAAGTTTCACCACTGTATTCTGGTAGTCGGAAAGTGTATTGACCAGTTTGTAAAGTCGGGCGAGTTCAGCAACGGAGTTTTCTGCAAACGCAGCATCGTCGCGCAGATGGCGGTAGCCGTAGATGATCATTCCAAACTGGGTGCCCCAGTCACCGATGTGGTTGTCGCCGGTGACATGGTGTCCGGCAAATCGCAGAGTTTTGCAGATCGCATCTCCGATCACAGTACTTCGCAGGTGTCCGACGTGCATGGGCTTTGCCACATTGGGGCCCGAAAAATCCACAACGACGTTTCGCGGTGCGGAGACCGGCAGAACACCCAGTCGATCGTCACCTGCGATCTCAGAAATACGTCTGGCGAGGAATTCATCCCGCAAGCGAAGGTTGATGAATCCGGGGCCGGCGATTTCCGCAGGTTCGCAGAGATCCGAAATCTGCAGGCGATCGACCGCCATTTGCGCAATCTCACGCGGTGGTTTTCCGAGCTGCTTTGAAAGCGGCATCGCAAAATTCGCCTGGAAATCGCCGAACTTCGCGTCCTGAGCTGGTCGGATCATTTCCAGGACGGGCGACAGATCGGTCACCATGTCGGCGAGTGCGGCGGCAAATCGGTCGCGGACAGTATTGAGCAGATTCATTTCAGTCGGCAGTCGTCAGTGGGCAGTCGTAGAATTCGAATTTCGAATTTCGAATTTCGAAATTCGAACAAGCGTTACCAGCCCAAGGACATGTTGGCTTCGATGATTTTCTGAGCGTCGGTCAGATCGACACCGGTGTCCAGCATGTACAGACGGATGGCGTGCAGTTTGTCGCCCGACGCACGTGCCAGGCAGTCGCGCGCGACGTCGCAGGGGCGGACTTTGCCTTCCAGTCCCAGCAATCGTTTGGAGATTACCCAGATATCTCGTGGCCGCTTGGTGATCCGCAGGACACGTTCTTCCGGGTAGTATTTCTGAGCCATATGTTCAGCCTGTTCAAGGCTGCTGGCCCAGCCAATCATGATATGGGCTTCGGTTTCAATTTCAAAAAGCGGCATCGTGCAGCCTCAGGAGCGTGGTGGAAAAGTTCGCCAAGTCGGGCAGGATAACAAGCTTTGGCGAAATTTCGTAGGATGCTGCGTTTTGGAGGCGTTTGGGCCCGTTTGTGAACCTTCCCCATGTAGGGTGCGTGCAGCGGAGCGCAACGCACTATTATCAACAGAATCTGCATTTGGTGTGTTGCGCTCCGCTGCACACACCCTACTCCAAGTCACTTCGCCGGACGACTCCATGCGAATGAATCGCTGGCCAACAAATGGTACTCTGCCTTCAGCAGCTCCTTGAGATCCGCGTCGTTCGCAAGTCCACGACCAGCGAGATTCCGTGTTTCGCCGGGATCATCGGCAAGATTGTAGATCTCAAAATCGGTCAGTTCTGCGTCACGGGCTTCCGCCAGACGCAGCGAGGTGAGGTTTTCGTAACGCGGAAATTGACCTGAATTCAGCCTTGCCAGAACTTTCCACGGTCCATGTCGCATGGCGACTCGGGCGTCGTTAATGGCGTTGTAATAGGCCCAGACCAGCGGTTTTCTGCGTTCGGGTGTCTCGCCCGATTTCAGCAGTGGCACCAGACTGATTCCGTCCAGCAGCCGATCTGCCGGCAGTTCGGCGTTTGCCAGTTCACAGACAGTGGGAAGCAGGTCGAGCGACGAAACGACGTTGCGTTCGGTTCGCGGATTCTCAATGGCAGCGGGCCAGTTCATGATGCCTGCGACATGGAATCCACCGTCGTGCGTGTGCAGTTTCACGCCGCGCAGGATGCCGGTGCGGCCCCAGGATCGATCTCCTCCTTTGTAGCGACGCAGCGTCTCCGGGCCGTTATCGGATGAAAAGACAATCAGCGTGTTGTCTCGCACCTTCAACTGTGTCAGTTGTTCCAGCAGCCGCCCCACGGCCAGATCAATGTTGTGAACGTTGGCAAAGTACTGAGCCTGTCCTTCATCAATCGCCACCGCTTTGTATTGCGCGACAAGTTCAGGCGGCGAAGCAACAGGTTCATGCGGTTCATGAAATGCCAGATACATGAAAAACGGCTGATCCGGATGATCAGCAGTCTGCTGACTCAGCCAGGTGACCGCTTCATTCACCACCACCTGACAACTGAAGTCGCTGGTTTCTCCAACCGGCTGACCGTTGCGTACAAAGTTACGAGGATTCTGGTGGGAAGGAGCTGCGTTGTTCTGAGTTGCCAGCCAGTGATCAAAACCAGCGTCACCCGGCTGCGGCTGACTGGTACTGTTGAACGCACTGTTGCAATGCCATTTTCCAGCCATGCATGTCGCGTAACCTGCTGCCTGCAGGAGTTGCGGCAGTGTCACTTCATGCCGCTGCAGGTGAACAAGATCCCGCGCGTCCGGGTTCGCGTCGTTGGCTCCTTTTGCTGCCGGAATCCAGTCATAGACACCGGCACGGTTTGGTGATCGACCGGTCAGAAGGCCAACGCGCGACGGAGAACACACGGGTGCTGCTGAGTAGAAACTGGTGAATCGAATGCCTTCAGCGGCCAATCGATCCAGGTTTGGTGTCTGAATATGAGGATGTCCGTAGCAATGGAGGTCACCGAAACCCAGATCATCGCACAGGATCACCACGACATTTGGCCGTGTCTCAGCCGCTTCGACGCTTCCAAGTGACAGTGACAGTACAGCCAGCAGGCAGACGCTGAGAGAACAACATCTTTTGAATACACTATTCAGCATGACGCAGACCTTTTTGGACGAGCGACAGATCAGCACTGACCGTAGCTGAATTCTCAAGAATTCAGAGTCGCCCTGAATTCTTGCGAATCCAGCTACAGAACATCAGAGCACTTTGATGATCTGCCAGACTTTTCCCTGCCAGACCGGGGCCGTTTCAAATGGACCAAGAATTCGCGTCACGACAAAATCACATCCGGTTTCCGCTCGCAACTCTTCCAGATCTGAATCATTGTAAACGCCATCTGTAGAACTTTTCAGCGTCCACCGGTTCAGCCACCACAATCGTCGATTCCATTCCAGAATCCCCGCGGCGTCCTGCGGGCAATCCTTATAGCAGACATATTCCGCTCGTTCCGCCATCCATTTGAAAGCGAATGATTCGCGAGGTGTAAGAAATAATGCACCCGGCGGCGTTTCTTTTTGAATCCACAGGCATGCCGCCTGCCAGTCGGTGAATTGATCAGCCGTGTATCCAGGCGGAACAGTTTCTCGCCTCAGAGTCGCCGCGACAAACGGCAGTCCGCAGCAGACCACGACGATGACTGCCGCGGATCCCTTCCATTGATCGACCATAAGTCGCTGCAATGCCAGCCCGACAAGCAACCCGCTGACAATCGGCAGCAATCCATCAAACGTACGGAAAGGGTAGAACTTCAGGAAGGCCGCACGCCATTCCCAGCCCTGCATGTCCTGGGCATCGACAACGTGCCATCCAATCAACACTCCAGCCAGCGCGATGACGGTTGATGCCATGAAGAAATTCATCAGGAGAGTGGTCTCCAGTTTCATTAGTCGACCCGCAACGCGGCTGTTGCCGGTGGCTGGCGTTTGCGAATCACACGTGAACTGTCGCCGCACAATTAAGAACAGGACGAGCGAAAGCGACAGTAATCCGCCTGCATAAAGCCATTGCGAGGCTATCAATTCTGTCGGGTCCAGATGATGCCTGAGTCGCCAGTAGACCTGAATGAACGACGCCAGTTCACGATCTTTCCTGCTGAGCGAATCATCGAGCACCAGGCGCAGGGCAGGAATCAGCCCCGGAAGCGCAACCACAAACGTCGCGAATGAAAACGCGACGATTCCTCTCAACGATTTCAGAGAACTCGGCGATGCGATCACACGCCGCCGCGTTATCAGATCCATCAGCCAGGCCATGCACAGACAGACGGCAATCCAGCCACCGACAACCGGATGCAGCATCGCGCCCGCGCCGCAACAGATTCCGGCGACCGTTATCCAGCCCGGACAGGTTTTCACCATCCCCCGGATCCAGAATCCAACCGCGCACAGGCCAAGTCCCCACGCGGCGACTTTTGATTCGAACCCGTCGAACAGCCATTCGCCGGAAAAGCTGCCCAGCTGACTCAGGAAGGCAAACGCACCTGCGGCCAGGACTCGCGACGAGGATGAAAGTCCAATCGCCCTCCCCAGCACTGTCCAGCCCGCGGCCAGCATCAATGTCGAAACTGTGCGTCCGATCAACGCCGCCGTTGTGAACGAAACAACGTGCGTCAACGGCCCGACCAGCCAGAAGAAGCAATAGTGTGCGTTGGCTGACGTCAGAAAAAAATCGCGATCACACCAGGCTGGGTCAGAAAATGATCGAGCCTTGCAGAGATAATGCGACTCATTGACCCCCGGGATCGGACTACTCAGCAGCGAAACGGCCAGAAACATTCCGGCAATTGCCAGGATCGACAACAGGCAGTAGCCCGGAGACTTCTGCCGTTGCCTTTCTGATTCTGATACCGTTATCGGGACCCGGATCACTTCGTTTTCTTTGCTGCCTTTTTCGCGGCTTTCTTCACGACCTTCTTTGCTGTCGCGGCCCCTTCAGATTTTTCAGTTCCCTTAGCGGCTTTGTTGTCACCATTCGCTTTTTTCTTGTCCCCGAAAGCCCGATCCCAGTTTTTCCAGAATTCGGGTGTCGTTCCGGTCCGAACAATCGGTCCGCTCATTGATTCAGCCTCTTTATCCAACAGAAATTCAAAACACTTTTCGACAGACCAGCATCCGCGATGACTCACGAGCCGTTGTCGCACAACTCGGAAGTCTGACCCTGCCGCAGCACTCCGTCAAGGAACTCCTGGATTGGCCTTCCATGGCTTGCGATTCTGTCACGCAGGGACGCCTTTTTGAAGAAATTCCTTGAGCTTCGGCGCGAATGGCCCGCACCGCCACAAGCCCACTCCGCTCAACCCTGAACCTTACTCCGCGCCCTCCGTCCGCACTCGCGAAGTCAAAGCCTGGTATCTGGTGTTTGTAGCTCAGTTGCAGTTCCTTCTGCGGCCGTTACAAGAAAGAAGTTCTCACGGGATGGCCGTCCCGTGAGAACAGCGGCTTGCAGATCGACAAAGCCCTGGTTTTCGAAACCGTAATTAAAGTGGACAGCGCCATAATCATTTTCGCCCACAGATTCTGCTGAAGTTGCCAACTTTGAGACTGTCACTTCCGTCGTTTATAACGGCAATACCGCAGGATTAAAATTTGAATTCGCCATTGGCCCGGCACATCGTCAGTGCCCGGTTAGTTCCAGCGCTTAAGTTTTTGAAGACGCGGGTTGACCTGAAGCAGCACTCATCGGACGCAATCTCAACCAGTTCCTCCTTGTCGGCGATGTTCACTGACGCAGCTCAATGGCGAGACAAGTATCGAACCGCTCTGAGCTATGCGACTCTTGATAAGCTCCCGAGCCTGAGGGCTCATCCATGCAACTTATCCACACCATTGCACATCTCGAAGAAGAGCTGAGTCGTCCGGCGCCGTGCGTGCTGAACACACTGCACAACCTGGATGGCGATGTGATGGTACTGGGCGCTGGCGGCAAGATGGGGCCGACCCTGGCACGGATGTTGCGAAGAGCATTCGATGAGATCGGACACACGGAGCGCCGCGTCATCGCGGTGTCGCGGTTCTCCTCAGGGACTGCGGCACATGCGCTCCGGCAGCATGGTGTTGAAACCATCGCGTGCGACTTATTGGATCGCGCCGCAGTGCAGGCACTGCCGGAAGCTCCGAATGTGATCTTTATGGCGGGGCAGAAGTTTGGTACCAACGAAGCGCCGGAACTGACGTGGATGATGAATACGCTGGTACCGGCCATCGTCGCTGAGCGATTTGCAAAGTCGCGGATTGTGGTGTTCTCAACGGGCTGCGTTTATCCGTTGGTGGCTGCGGACGGGCCTGGGTCGTGTGAAGAAGACCTGCTGGGACCACCGGGTGAGTATGCGAATTCGTGCGTGGGACGTGAGCGCGTGTTTACGCACTTCGCAAAGCAGAACGGCACTCGCGCGCTGATGTTTAGGCTCTGCTACGCCATTGACCTGCGCTACGGAGTCCTGTGCGATGTGGCCATGAAGGTGGCGCAAGGCTTACCGGTCGATGTGACAATGGGCACTGCGAATGTGATTTGGCAGGGTGATGCCAATGCGCGTGCCATTCAATGTCTTGCGCACACAGCTTCACCACCGCTTGCACTGAACGTCACAGGCATCGAGCGCGTGTCGATACGCCGGCTGGCGGAGCGTTTCGGCGAGTTGCTGGGGCGTGAGCCTGTCCTCACAGGCAAAGAAAGCCCCACGGCGTGGCTGTGGGATGCGACGCGCTCGTATCAGTTGCTTGGCGCGCCGACGGTGTCGCTGGACGAAATGATCGCGGCCACGGCGCATTGGCATCGCCACGGCGGAGCAACGCTGGGCAAGCCGACGCATTTTGAAAGCACGGACGGACGGTTTTGACCATGAACCTCGCAATCGACCGAGGTCGATGACCTCAAACGCATTATGAGCGAGAGTTGCGAGGGAATGGCCTTCGCGATCATCGAGACAGGTCCCAAAATCCATCAGGCTGTAAAGTGATGAGTGCCGACTTTCGCCAACAACTGCATCAGGGCCTCGCCATTCCAGCGCATCCACTGGCGCTCACATCTTCGCGTCGTCTGGACGAACGCCGTCAGCGGGCATTGTCGCGCTACTACATCGCAGCAGGCGTGGGCGGGATCGCGGTCGGTGTGCATACGACGCAGTTCGCGATCCGTGACCCGAAAATCGGGTTGTTCAAACCAGTGCTGCAACTCGCTGCCGAGGAGATGAATCGTGCTGGGCGACCACTCGTGCGCATCGCGGGCGTTTGTGGCCGGACAGCGCAGGCTGTGGCGGAAGCAGAACTCCTGCGGGAACTTGGCTATCACGCCGCGTTACTCAGTCTGGGGGCGATGCCTAATGCCGATGAAGATGATTTGATGACGCATTCCCGGGTGGTGGCGGAGGTCATCCCCGTTATCGGTTTCTACCTTCAGCGCAGTGTCGGGGGAATTGCGCTGCCTTACAGTTTCTGGCGTCGCTTTGCGGAGATCGAGAACATCGTCGCCATCAAGATCGCGCCTTTCAATCGCTACCAGACGCAGGACGTGGTGCGTGCGGTGATTGACGCTGGTCGTGATGACATCGCGCTCTATACGGGCAATGACGACAATATCGTCACAGACTTCCTCACGCCTTTTCGTTTCGCTGGAAAGGAACGCCGCATCATCGGGGGTTTGCTCGGTCACTGGTCCGTGTGGACGCAGCGCGCAGTCGAACTGCTGGAGCGCTGCCGCAATGCCGATGCCACACCTGAATTACTGCGACTCGGCGTTGAGATTACCGACTGCAATGCAGCCTTCTTTGATGCTGCAAATGGCTTCCGTGGCTGCATCGCAGGCCTTCATGAAGTCCTGCGCCGTCAGGGCGTGATGGAAGGCCTGTGGTGTCTCGATGAAGATGAAACTCTGAGCCCTGGACAGCTCGCTGAGATTGATCGCGTCTACCGCGCCTACCCGCACCTTCACGACGACGAATTCGTGGCCTGCCATCGCGATGAATGGCTGCGCTGACTTGCTCCCGACTCGTAGCGCGATGTGAGGCTTCACATTTGCCGCGCAGCGGAATATCCGTTATGTTGACGAATCCTTCCTCCAAGCCAGGCATCTCGAAATCTAGACAGTGCTAAACACCAGCATCTGACTCCACGCTCCTGGCTTTCCTGTGGCACTGACCGCGCGAATCCAGGCTCGGTAGAGGCCGATGGTGAATTGGGTCGCGGAGCTTAACTGAATCCCATGGAGATTCTGTTCGCGCAGGACTGTGGCGCCCAGGCTATCGTTGATCCAGAGGTCGTAGTGGTCGGCATCAGCCACGGCAGTCCAGTTCAGAGTCACGCCGTTCGCACCCTGCTGCACTGAGAGTGTCGTCGCGCCACCGATTTGGAAGTCATTTGCCGCACTCCAGGTGCTGCGCAGCCCACCTGGACCAATCGCCACAACCCACCAACGATAATTTCCATCGGGTAGTGGTTCTGTCGTGAGGCTGGCGCTGGATGCCGCCCGTCGTTCAAAGACGGACTGGCTGGTATCGCGATTCCACAGCGTGACTTCGTAACTCTGCGCATTTGTCACAGCATTCCACCGCAGTGTCGGCGTTTGTAAAAAGGCGGGCGGAACAGGAATCGTCTGAGGAACGGGCTGGCTGGACTTCACGACGGGACTGGACCAATGTCCTTCCGTTCCGTTCGCATAGACTCCTCGTACCTGAATCTGATATGTCCCGAATGGCAGGGCTGTGGCCGGAGTAAAAGACGTCGCTGTCAGGTTGTTGACGACAAGGTCGCCAGTCGCATCGCTCCGCATAGCGTCAATGCGAATCTCGTACGAAGTGACTCCTGGCTGAGTCTGCCAATTGATCGTCGGACGATCGGGACCTGGCCCGTTGACGACGGTGATGGTTCCGCTAAATGCGGCTCCGCGAGACAGAAACTCCAGCGTTGCCGACCACGTTCCGACGCTGCCATCCTGTGCCACGCCACGCACCCACGCTCGGAAAGTACCCGGTGTGACCGGAACCACGAGTGACGTCAAATTGCCCTCGACAGTTCGAATGGCTGACTCCGCTGGAGAAATGCCTGGGGCAGGATCATCGACCCAGACTTGATATCGAACAGCTCCCGCAATCGGCGTCCAGCGCAGCGTTGTCGAACTGCCTGGAGGCAAGGGGGACGACATCGCAAGAAAACTTGTTGATGATCCGGTCTGGAACTCTCGTGCCGTCGACCACTGCCCAAAGGAACTATCACCGGCAATACCGCGAACCCACGCCCGGTAACTTCCCGTCGGCAGGTCTCGGTCAAGCACAAAGAAAGCCGAGGTCGTTGTCGTGCGAACGGGTGGCTTGGCAGGATTGCGAGTATCGGTGATCCAAATGTCGTACGACGCGGCCCCCGGTATGACGTTCCATTCCAGTTTCGGCCGGCGCGAGACTTGATCGGCAACGAGGGCAACCGTCGTGCTGCTGCCGATCGTGAATTCATCCGGAAGTGACCACTGACCAACAGTTCCATCCACCTCCGATGCGCGTACGGACAGGCGGTACGTGCCATGGGCAAGGTCCACTGACGGAACAAATGTCGTTAACGCTCCGGAGACCATCGTCCGAATGACAGCCGCGTTCGGTGTGCGAATGTCACTGACGAAGATTTCGTATTTCGACGCGCCCGGCATCTCTTTCCATGCCAGCGTCGGTCGGCGGATCAAGCCGTCCGGCGCAGGAATCAGTTCCACCGCACTGACCACAGAAAAATCAAACCGCAGTGACCATGCTGACGTCCCCGTTACATTCTTCGCACGGACTCCGACATTAAACTTCCCGAGACCAAGGTCGATTGTCGGCGTGTACGACGTCCCCGTGACGACAATTCTGTCCAGGACGGCAGTGTTCAGCCTGTCGCGATTGACGGAGATTTCATACTCGCTGGCACCCGCCACTGCAGCCCAGGTAAACGTGGGACGGAGTTTCGGTGTCGTTGCTCCGGGACCTGTGATCGTTGGCGTGACGGGTGTTGAAGGGGACTGTGCGTCAAGCAGCGGCAGGACAAACACGCTGGGTCTGGTACCATCGCTGCCGCGGAAGTATGGCATTCCGATGACCAGTTCTGACCGTCCGTCGCCGTTTGAATCGCCAAGGAACGTCATCGAGCTGGCCAGCAGCGAGGACCCTGGCAGGAATGATTGGCCTTCGATTTGATCTCCGACGCGGTTTGTGCGTTTGATGGTCCCGTCAGAGTTGAGATGCAGAATGTAAACCGTGTCAGGCAGTTCGATTGTGGCGGACTGCTGTTCGGACACGCTGATAGCGAGATCGTTGATACCGTCTCCGTTGACATCGCCGATTGCCGTCATGCCGGAGAATCGCCCAAAGGGTGAGACTGTTGGTGCACCGGAGACTGTACTGGCGATTCTGGATTTTCCTTTGACCGTGCCATCGGCATTCAGCCTCAGCACATGGATCGCCCCCGCCCTGTCGCCATTCACGTCATGAATGCTGGCAGTGACAGCGATCTCCACGACACCGTCACCATCCAGATCTCCCAGTGTTGTAATCGCCTGACCGAAATTATCTTTGTCGGTTGCCGGCAGAGTTCCATTGCCGGGGTTGGCAATGGTGGTGAAATTCTTGACAGTTCCGTCGGTTTTCAGTCGCAGGATGTGGACGATGCCGCGATCGGTACCACCTGCGTCGGCGGACGCTGCTCCGACGGCGATGTCGGTCACTCCATCTCCGTCGAGGTCGCCCAGCGATGCGACGACACCGAACGCATCGCCAGTTCCAATGATTGGGCCTCCGTTCAGAGCGCTGGCAATCTTCGTTGTACTCCTGGCCGTGCCATCCGCATTGAGCCGCAGAATGTACACCGCACCGCGTCCGGATCCGCCTGTATCGTCGCCGGAAGCTCCAACCGCCAGATCGACAATGCCATCTCCGTCCAGATCACCCAGCGAAGTCAGGCTCACTCCAAAGTAATCCGTATTGGCCAGAGTTGGCCCGCCATTGAGACCGCTGGCAATCTTGACCGTTAACTTTGCCGAGCCGTCGGAGTTGAGGAACATGACATAGATGGCACCTCGTGACTCGCCGCCCGTACTGTCAAAAGGGGCACCGATGACAAGGTCCGTGATGCCGTCGCGATTTAAGTCTCCAATTGAAGTTGATGAATAGCCGAAATAGTCGGTGTAGTCCACGTCAGGACCGCCATTGAGCCCCTCGGCAATTCTGACGGGGCCCACAAATTCAGCAGGGAACTTTGGCTGATTCTGAATTACGAATTTGTAGTCTTCGACTTCACCGTCCGTTGCGGCTCCCGTTGCGTTCGCGGCCGCAACATCGGTACTTAAACGGAACCGGGCATACGTTGTTCCGCCGGAACCCGTCGGAATTGCAGGAAACGCCAGCGTAAAATGTCCCTTGCTGGATGCGTTCGGAACAGTGATCTGCGCTCGCTCTGTCGCATTATCAAAAACACCGTCGCGATTGAAGTCGATCCAGCCCGACAGCGTTGCAACTCGGCCCGTGGTATTGGTGGCCAACACCGTCACGGTGGGCGCGGCTCCGGACGTGCCGTTGAGATCCAGAGGACTCAGCACGCCATCTTCATCGTCGCGACCACCGACTGCGACCTGATCATCCAGACCAGCATTGGCACTCTGGAACAAGCCAGACTCGCTATCCACACCAGCCCCCAAATACAGCGTGGTCAACGTTGAATCGATGACATGGCTGGGGCCGCCGTTCGCGGCAAGCGTCTGATAGTTGTTGACGCCGATACCCGACGTGGTGTCCGGTGCATCGCCGAAATCCGACGTGAGAAGAAGTCGCGCTTCCAGCATGTCGATAAGGGCGATCGGTGCCGAAAGTCTGAACGCCTGTTTCCGCCGAGTTCGTCGGCCTGACGACGGGCTGCGAAACGACGATCCAATCCGACAAAACCAGCTTCTCAAATCCATTGAGTTCACTCCCCAGGCTCCGCCTGGTTGTTGACAAATGCCTGTCCCATAAGCATTTGAAATCTATGCGGCTTGGCAAAGAGCCACAAGATCAGCTTTTTGAGCCCAATCCCGGTGAGCGGCAGGGCGTCAGCCCTCCGAGCATTCCTCCCACGTCGTTCGCCCCAAAGTCAATTCTATCAAGACGTAACAATTCGTACGCAACCTTTGAACTCGTGTCACGAAACGCAAACGCACTCGGAGGGCTGACGCCCTGCCGCTCGCCTAACTGAGACCGCGATACGCCTGGGGCACACGCTGCAAATCGGCGTCGGGCAGGACGAAGGAACCGTCCAGAAGTTTCAGGTCATGGTTGACCAGGTCTGGGAACCGGATTCCGGGAACGACTCGTACGGCGAAGATTTCCTGAACGGCGTCTTCGAATTTTACCCAGCCCAGGATTTCCCCGGTCTGAATATGGATCGCCCAGACACCGCAGGTGCGTTCCTGCTGTCGTTCGGTGATCGGAATGCCGCTGAACACCGCGGACTCCCGCACCTGCGACAGTCCGACAAATGCCACCGGCCCGCAGAAATCCAGACCCCGCGTAAACCCCGGCACTTCCGTCATTGGCTGATAATTCCTGGCCGCAGGATCGACGGTCCCGATTGTTCCCGCACCGGATTCCAGCACCCAGAGGCGGTCGTTGTACCAGCGGGGCGAATGAGGCATCGCAAGCCCATCGACCAGGATCTCATTCGTCGTCGTATCCATCACGATGCCGCCGTCCTTCCTGCGTTGGCGCCAACCGCCAGCGATGTCGCTTTGTCCAAGTGCCGTGACATAGCGAATCTGTCCGTCCCGGAGCCCCAGCCCATTCAGGTGGCAACGATCCTCCGGAGCCAATGCCGTGATAAACGGCGGTTGCCACTTCGGGAGAAAACTGTACTGAATGCTGCGAATCGCCAGACACGAAAACAGCGTGTTGACAAACCAGAGTTCGTCGCCCACCCATTCCATTTCATGGATCTGCATATCGCCGGTGACATGACCAACGCGCGGCATGAAACAGCGATCGCATTTTCCGTGCGGCTCCACCTTAGGAGCCACCGCATCGTTGGCATGATATTCCCAGATCTCATGCTGAGTCCCAATCGCCAGCTGAGGCCCCTGCAGTGCCAGCCCCATCGGTTTGGAAAAGCTGCGGAAGTGCGTATTCAGCACTCCTTCATCCGCCCGCAGCGCCACCAGCTTCCCTGCCTGATAGGTCGTCACCAGCAGCGAGATTCCCAGCTGATCCAGCAGTGCAGGAAAAGTGTTGGTGTGAACACTGCTCAGCGGCTGTGGCTCGTTGGACTCTTCGTTAGACGGTTCCG
>JANOUN010001404.1:0-1909 GCA_031416875.1 Planctomycetota bacterium
CCCCTTTTCCAAGCCAAGCCGGAAAAACCACGATGCTGCGGACTCTGATCACATTGCAATTTCTGGCCTGCTTCTCTGTCTGTGCCAGGGCCGACCAGACTTCAACGCCGCAGGAAGCATTGCGCTCGAATCCACCGACAGTGTTTGCCATCACGGGTGCCCGCATCGTTTCGCATCCGGACGCGACGGCTGAACCTGCGACCATTGTCGTGCGACACGGCAGGATCGAAGCGATCGGAGCGGACATACTGGTTCCCGCAGACGCCAGAGAAATCAATCTCACCGGGAAGACGATCTACGCCGGCTTCATTGACGCGTATTCTGAACAAACAATCTCCACTGAACGACTCAACGGTTCCGCGAGTTATTGGAACGGTCAGGTCACACCGCAACTGTCTGTCGCGGATCAGCTTCCCGCAAACGCCGATCTCGCCGCGCTTCGCAGGCAGGGATTCGTAGCACAGCTTGTCGCTCCGACCGACGGCGTGATCAAAGGCCGCAGCGCGCTGGTGGCCCTGACCGGGACCAATGCCAATACTGCGCTGCTTGTGGGTAATGTCGCTCAACACCTGCAGTTGACGGTTTCGCGGCGAGGCCGGGACGGATACCCTGGAAGTCCGATGGGTGCCGTCGCGCTGGCGCGGCAGGCCATGTACGACGCCCAATGGTTTCGCGATGTACAAGCCGCGTATGCTGCGGACAGTTCGCTTCAGCGTCCGGAACACAACGACGCACTCGCAGCGTTGCTACCCGCAATTGCCGGTACAATGCCCATTATCGTATCGGCCTCAAATGAACAATTCGTCCTGCGAGCCGACCGCTTTGCCGCCGAGTTCGGTCTGGCTCTGATTATCAAAGGGAGTGGCAATGAGTACCGTCGGTTGCCGGAAATCGCAGCGACAAAGCGGTCGCTCATTCTGCCACTCGCGTTTCCAAAACCACCCAACGTGGCCACTCCGGAGGCCGCACAGGATGCTACGCTGGAGTCGCTGTTGCACTGGGATATCGCACCCGAAAATCCTGCACGAGTTGACGCTGCGGGAATTCGCTTTGCCCTGACCACCGATGGATTGACTTCCGAAAAAGACTTTCTAAAAAGTCTGCGAAAGGCCGTCGAACGCGGCCTGTCGCAATCTTCCGCGTTGCGAGCCCTGACAGTAACTCCGGCACAGATGCTGGGCGTGGAGAATCAGCTGGGCACACTGCAAGCTGGTCGACTTGCCAGTTTCGTCGTGACCGACGGTGATCTTTTCGAAAAGGACTCGAAGATCGTCGAAACATGGGTGGATGGCCTGCGGTTTGAGCATTCTCCGGAGCCCGCGCGGAAAGCCGACGGGCACTTTGAACTGCAAATTGCCAAGGTCGCTGAGTTTCCGGATCAGCTCTTCATCGAAATCACCGACACTGACGGCAAGCTCAAAGGCCGTGTTTCTCGACAGCCTGTGCCGAAGGCTGAAGACCGGAAGCCAAAGCGTGAAACAGCGAAGGACGGAACTGCTGCTGAAGAGCACGACGCAACCCCCGGAGAAGGCAAACCATCGTCGGCAGATGATGCCAGCCCGGATGCCGAAGACAAACCGGATGCGGGATCAAAAGACGACGCGGAGCCAAAGCCCAAAGAGATCCTCACACTCGACGGCGTTCATCTCCACGACACGGCGTTGTCGGCGACATTCAATGGTAAGGACTGGGGCATTGATGGCGTTATTCGAATATCGCTCACACTGACAGAAAAAGATGCCGGGCAGAAAGACCGCGCTGCGGCAATCGGCAGCATTGTCTGGCCGGACGGCAGTTCGGCTATCACCAGTGCGCTGCGTGTGGATGCTCCGGCTCCGGCCGAGCCTGAGAAGCCGGAAGAGGCAAAACCCGAAACTGTTGCTGAGGAGAAGGACAAGCACGAAGACAA
>JANOUN010001405.1:0-1957 GCA_031416875.1 Planctomycetota bacterium
TGTTAACGGGTCCAGTCGTGATCCCTTCCCACCGGCCAGCACCACCGCCAGCACATTTTGCATTGTCGCGCCCCTCCTCTAAGCCTGCAGAGTGTCGCGAATTACGATAGTTGCCTGCAAGTCTCCCGCCGTAATTCTACAGCACGATTCGCATCAAAAGAATCTCGGTGCTTAATACTTGGAAAGTGTCTCATCCAGATTCAGCAGAACGCGAGCCACCAATGTCCATGCGGCGGCGTCCTGAGGAGTCGTCGTACCCGGCAGTTCCGGTAGTTTCGCCGGATCGCCTGTGGTCACTTCGCGAGGATTCAGCCAACCATCTGCAAATCGCTGTCGCTGCGATTTCAGCAGGTTGAGCACTTCGTCTCGTTCGGCGCTGGTGGGTTGCCGGGACGTGCACAGCAGAAACGCGTACTCCGCTCGGGCAGCGTCATCAGTGGCTGCTTCTTTGAGGACACGCAGTGCAAGGGCACGCGCGGCTTCGACGAAAACCGTTTCGTTCAATCCTGTCAATGCCGCCAGCGGTGTGTTCGACCGCACACGCCGAGCACATGAAAAATCGCCGTTTGGTGCATCAAAGTTCGACATCACCGGATCCGGCATTGAACGCTTGCGGAATCCATAGACGGTACGGCGATAGCGTTCCGGACCAGTCGCCGCTGTCCAATAGCCGGGATACGTATAGTTGTAGTCGAGCACGTTTTGAGGGACTGGCGGGATGATTCCCGGCCCGCCGATCCTGTGCGTAATCAAACCCGATGCCGTCAGCGCGATATCGCGCACGACTTCTGAGTCTGCTCGAAAACGCGGCCCCCGGGCCAGCAGGCGATTGGCGGGATCACGTTCCAGCATTTCAGGAGTCACCAGTGTAGATTGTTGAAAGGTGGCACTTGTCAGAATAGTGCGGATCAGATGCTTACGACTCCAGCCGTGTTCCATAAAATCCACAGCGAGCCAGTCGAGCAGTTCCCGATACTCTGGCACGGGGGCTCGCGTCCCGAAGTCTTCCGGCGTTTCAACCAGCCCCGTCCCGAATATCGCCTGCCACGTTTGATTCACTGCCACACGAGCCGTCAGTGGCGACCGACGATCCACGAACCACTGAGCGAATCCCAACCGGTTCTTTGGAGCATGTTCCGGGAACGCATGGAATGCCGCAGGAACATGCGGATCGATCACCTGCATCGGCTGATCCCAATTGCCACGATCCAGCAGATGCGTTGAACGGGGGTTGCTGGTTTCTCGTTCCGCCATGTGCAGAATTGAAGTCGAAGCTGCAGGTTGTGATTTGAGTACAACATCAATTTCATCATTGATCGCCTTCAGTTCCGCGACTGATTTTCTCCATGCGGTGAACACTGCGGCGTTCTGTGCTGCCGTGCGCTGTTCTTCAGGGACACGGAGCGCCAGCACCGCGGCATGATCCACGGTCGGTGCTGTCGGCGTTATGCTGGTCGTCATACTGAAGCGCGCACACCCCAGCATATCCCCCATTCGCCACACGACTTTCAACTGCGTGCCCTCTGGAAATTCCAGCGGCTGTTCAAACTGCACGACTGCGACGCTCGGCTGATTCCGCAGTCCGATGCCGCGATCAGCAACCCACGAGTTCTCATCTTTACCGTCGATCAGGTTGGCCACCGGACCGGCGGATTTCTTTCCTTCGTCTGACTTCGATTCCGGCTGTGAAAAATCCGCCGTGGCGTTGACAAGCTTCTGCTTCTGCCATTCGGCCGCATCTGGCTTCCGTACCAGTACTTCCAGTTCCTGCATCAGCCATGTGCCGTTGCTGCTTCGCCCCGGCCCGTTGTGAGGCAGATCGCGGTGTGTCAGCGCCTCAAGTTGCAGGCCGGTCACGCCATGCAGTTCCAGCGTCGCGATCATAAAGACGTCGCTGCTGGTGTGGCCTTTCAGCAACAGTGATTTGTCGGATTCCTGAGTCGGGTGATTGAGTCCA
>JANOUN010001406.1:0-10906 GCA_031416875.1 Planctomycetota bacterium
CGGGTTGGTATGACCATGAGCTCCAAAAATCACTAAGCCAACAGACCGCTAGTATTGCTCGATTATCGCACCGTGGAAATAAAAGCACTCGACTCAAAGAGTTAAGTTACGCGGGTGTGACGTACGGGACTATCGGCCGTCACGAAGTCGGTCGCCGAGGAAATTGTCAAGTTCCGGAACGCCGTAAATCTTGCTGACGGTTTCATCAATGTCGTACGCCACGCGGTGGAATTCCACAAGGTCGCCATCGACAGTGACATACGACGACCGTGGATCATTGTTGCGTGGCTGCCCCACCGACCCGACGTTGATCATGACTTTTTGCTTCGACAGCTTGTACTTAAAATCGATCTCTTCCGGAGCAAAAAATTCCAGCGTGTCGGTGAAGACTCCGGGGATGTGCGTGTGTCCCTGGAAACAATACTGATCAATGAGCGCGAAGATTTTTTCCATCTTGACCTGATTGTAGATATCGTCCGGGAAAACATATTCGTTCAGCGGATTACGGGCAGACCCGTGAACGTACATCGTGCGGGTTTCGTCGTCACGGAAACGTCGATTGAGTTCACCCAGGAAGTCCCAGCGTTTTTCCGCCTTTGGTCCCACACCTTGTTCGAGAACCGACCGCGTCCAGAAAATCGCGCGTTCGGCACCCGCGTTGAAGCCTTCGGGATCGAACAATGCTGCCTGATCGTGGTTGCCCAGCAGGCACATATCCAGATCCATGACCAGATCAATGCACTCGGCAGGATTGGGACCGTAGCCCACAATGTCACCGAGGCAGTAGATCTCAGTGACACCTTTTTTGCGGATGTCGGCAAGAACTGCGGTCAACGCTTCAAGGTTGCCGTGAATGTCGCTAATCAGTGCTCTCAACGATTTCATCCCGATTCAAGAACTACTGATGAATGATGAATACAGACTTGTGATACGAGCGGAATTCTTACAAAACCAAACTTGAACGCAATCCTGTGAGCAACGTGATGCTAAGTCAACACTTTCCGCACGTGGCAGACATTACGGACTGGAGTCTAGGACTTCCCGGATGACTGAGCAAGTTTCGTCGGGCTTTGCATCGACAACGTGACGAATTTTGCTGCAGGCGTCGAAGTTCAGGCTTTTGTCGGCTCAACTGCGATCGACGCCAGCCAAACCATGGACTTCTGCAGAAAGAAGCAGCTCAAATCTTGCACCAACATGAGATCGTGCCCCCTACAGCATAGAGGCTTATGGCGAAAATGCGATTAGTAATGGCAGTTTGCGCGGCGACGAAAATGACTGTCACTCCGGTTTCGCAGCCGTACCAACCGTGATTCAGTCCGATTCGCAGGGGTTCGGATGACTCCAAATGACCGCATATCCAGATTTATGGGGCATCAGTTCCCGGTAAGCTCTGTCGAAGACATTCTCATCAAGCCAGCGCCTGATATACTCCGCGCGGCAAGGACTGAGGGACGTGTTGTTGAGTGAGCCGCAAGGCGCTAGCCGCGGGTTGTGCATTCGGTCAGCACCGGCGGCTAGCGCCTTGCCGCTCATAAAACCTCAAATCTGACCGCGCGGAGTATAAGTCAATAACCTCTTGACACCTCTACACCGCCCGATATCTTGAATGTCAGAACACCTGGATTGAGCAGTTGTCATTGTCCCGAAAGCCGGAACCGCTGTTGTCACCTGCCAAATCGGAGATGCGTTCGTGTAGTTTGGTCGGAGAATGCGAATTGTAACACTGCACTCCGGCAAAAATTGCCTGAACTTCAGTGAGTGACGTATCGCCCGCGAATCCAGTTGACGATGGAATGACGGTGTGATACTCCGACTGATCGACGTGAGAGCTGATCAGTGAAAGATTCAGTGTTTGAGTTTTGTGCTTTCCAACACGCTGGCTTACGGCTGGCTCAGGGGCAATTCGATGGCTTCCAAAGACAGTAATGGCCTTGTCATTTCGCTCTCGATCTTCGTCCTCCTTACGATAGGACTGGGCGTTGCATGGTATATGACGTGGGCGCACAGCGCCGACGTTCAGCGACAGCTGGCTGCTTCTCAGGACGCAGAGCGAAATTCCAAAGGGACCATCCAGGATCAGATTTCGCAGTTGAATGTGTTGAAGCAGGTGATCGGGCATGGCAATCCGGATAGTCCTACGGATGAGGTTGTGACTGGAGTTCGCGCTGAGATTGCAGCCCTGGCGGGAGACGGTTCCGCAAGTGCTCTAAGCCTGGAACCGGCCTTGATTAAGAACACTACAGATCGTGACGTCAACATGGCTGCCGCAACGGAACGTGGGATCCTGGCTCAAACCAAGACCGATGAACTCACTGCTGCGATTGCGAAGCACGAAAATACGATGAAGTCGCTGCAGGCACAAGTCGCTGAGAAAGAAGAAGAACTGCGAAAAAAGGAAGCGCTGCACGGCGAACAGTTGAGTGCTCGTGAAAAACAGATTGACGAACTCAAGATCGCCATTCGTGAAGAGCAGGATAAGTTCACGACACTGCAGACGCAGTCATCGCGTGAGATTGAAGAACTGGACAACGACATTCGTGAGAAACGTGAGGCTCTGATCGTACTGACTCAGAAAGCGCGTGAACAGGAAGACCTGAGTTTCGAACGCGAGGATGGTCGCCTCGTCTTTGTCGATCAGAGTTCACTCACTGGCTCAATCGATCTTGGCAGCCGTGATGAACTTCGCGTTGGTACGACTTTCTCCGCCTACAAGAAGAACAACAGCGGCGTCGGCCGTCGCAGCAATGAAGACATCAAAGGGAAAATTGAAGTTATCAAGATCACGGGCGACCATAGTGCAGTTGTGCGAATCGTGGATCAACTCGCCGGCAACCCGCTGGCGAAAGAAGATCCGATTTACTCACCCATTTTTGCCTCCGGTCAGAAACTGGAAATTGCCGTGGCCGGGCTGCTCGACTTTGATGGAAACCCTGGCGGTGACCGGGACGAGTTCATCCGCCTGGTGAGTGGAGCAAATGCAAAGATCGCAATTCAAATCAGCGATGATGCAAAACTGGTTGATCACGACCTGAATGAGCTGACCGATGCGGATCCGATCGGGACGCTGATTACCGAAAAAACTCGATTTCTGATCATCGGTGACCTCGGAACATCCAATCAGACTCAGGACAGCGTCAAGCAGGCTTTGTATCAAAAAATGCAGCAGAATGCGTCAAAAATGGAAAATGCAGCATTGAATCATGGCGTGTATGTGATCAGCCTGTCAAATTTCCTGGAATGGATCGGCTACTCCCGCAAGAACATCGCGTTCACAACCGGCAATAAGTTTCCGGGATTTCTGTCGAATGGCGGTCTCAGTGAAAGGGTCACTTCCGAGCCACGGCGGGCGTCCTCTCTGGGTGCCGTTTCAGGTATATACGCCAAGCCAGGCCGCAAGCCGGCAGAATCCAACGGTGCCGTCAGTTCGCTGTACGCCAACCCTTCCGACGACGAATAACGATTATCGATCAGCGAAAGTTGAGCAGTCAATCCCCGGTGAAATCTCGCCGGGGATTTTTTTGGACTCAGCACCTGTTTTTCCTCCACGCCGCATAGTGTTCGCACAAGAGCGAAGAGGAGTGACGCAATGTCGCTTACGAATCGATTGCATCCAGAGGAAACACCGGTCGCCGAAGTTTCTTGTAGGGTAATTGTTTCAGGTCACTGGAACATGGCCCGGGTGTTGAGACCCAGACGTTGCCTTTGCTGACCGGATCCCAGGCGCGGCGATGAGCCACTGCGGCTTTTACGCCAACAAATGAAAACTGCGACGGATCAAGGCCGACATGCAGCCACTGGCCGAGATCCATCGGCGGCGTTTTCACTGACGTCAGCAGGATCGTAATTCCCTTGTATTCGACGATCGCGCAATCACCCATGTTGAAACGGTCACCCACCATGGATGCCAGATGACTCTGGCGATCACGAAGTTCGAAGTGACCATCGCAGGTGCGAACAAGTCTCACCGTCAAATCGACCGGGCCAGGATCAAGCCGACTGCCACGTCCGCCAATGGCAAGTTCAACCTGCGTGCCCGGTGTTTGGCGTTGCAGCTTTTGTACGGAGTCGGGATCACAAATACAGACGGCCGTATTCGTAAAGCCATGTTGAATGAAAGCTCGGAGCAGTCCCGTGCAGTCACCCGGTGCCCCGCCGCCGATGTTGTCGGAGGGTTCAACGATAACCGTCAGGCCGGGTTCATTCTGAGGTAATTCAGCCAGCACCTCATCGACAGGACGTTCAACGACATTGCCCAGCGACGCGAGTTGCAGCGCCTGATTGCAAAGTTGATTCAATGCCGATCTTGCTTCGTCTTCATTACCGGTCGTGACGATGCCGAAACTGACGCCCGTGTCGAATGTGTCTGCGAAGGCGAAGCCCCCTGTGACGTTGACTTCCCAGAAGCTCTGGTGATCCGCCTGAAGCTGTCGAGCCATTTGCAACAGCGTTCGCATCGGGTCCGTCGCCGTGCCGGTGCCGGTAGGTGGCCAGACAATCGGCGGTTGTGCCAGCAGGGTTCGTGGCAATTCCGATGTGCGCAGGCACCGATCCAGCAGACGGGCGGCGCGAATTGCTGATTCTCGAGCATCGGCGTGAGGATTTTCACGGTACGAAACCAGACAGTGCGAGAACTGAGCCATCTTTGGTGTGAAGTTGGCATGCAGATCGTACACACCGAAGATCGGAATTGTCTTTGACAAGGCCCGTTGAGTTGACTGCAACTGTCGCGACAGACGTTCCAGCAGCACGCCTTCGACGTCGTCAATAGTTTCGCAGGTCATGGCACCGTGCAGCACGAGATAGATGCCATCCAGCGGCCCGGATTCCATGCACTGCGCCAGCGCCGCGGAGAACTCTGTCCAGTATCGTTCGAACACATCGTCCTGCACGATCGCACTCGGATACGCCGCCACTGACAGTGCAGGAAAGACGTGCCATCCGAGCTGCTCAGCGGCTTCCAGCAAACCACCCATCGGGCTGCTGTCACCTTTCAATGTCAGGATTTCCTTGCCACGTTTGATCTGGAAATCGTCCCACTTTGTAGTGCCGTCGAGAAACGTATGAGTTTCATGAAACAGCCCTGCAATGAAGATTCGCGGCGGTTGGGGCACGGGCAGTTCCTTTTGATCTGCGGGAATTGGTAGTTCCGCATTGGAACGGACTGCTTGCCGTGCGTCAATCGGTACGCTATACCGTTGCGGAATCAAATTCTCCCACCGTCGTTTAACCGCGTGCCCATCGGGCCGCGCTCCGCTTACGGAACACAGCGAGCGCGGCCCGATGGGCACGCGGTTAAACAGGTGAAACTCACAACTTAGCAAATGACACATCGAAAACTCCGAAAGTCTCGCGATGCCAAATTTCTCTGACGCAGCAGCGGACACGACGATCACGCTTGAGATGATGCGGGCCAATCTTTCCGTGCCGTTGTTGTGCGATGCTCTGGATGCTGCCGGATTGACTCATCAATCACCCCGCGTGGCGCTGCTTCCCGTGACACTGCCGGATGCAATTCTGATCGGTCGCTGCCGCACGACGCTGTGGGCGGATATGGCCCATGTCGATCCGGAACCGTACAAGCTGGAACTTGCGGCTGTCGATGCGTGCCGTCAGGATGACGTGCTCGTGTGCGCAGCGGCCGGTTCAATGCGATCCGGTATCTGGGGAGAACTGCTTTCCACTGCCGCCCGCAACGCTGGCTGCGTCGGTGTTGTCGTCGATGGTGCCGTCCGCGATGTGGCTCAGATGCGCAACATGAAGTTCCCGGTATTCGCACGAGGCCGCTGCCCATATGACAGCCGCGATCGGCAGCGTGTGATTGACTTTAATGTAAAGATAGAAATTGACGGCGTTGTCATTTGTCCGGGTGATCTGATCGCCGCCGATCAGGACGGCATCGTCATCGTTCCGCAAGCCGTTGAGGAATCCGTTGTGCGTGCCGCATGGAATAAGGTCCACGCCGAGAATCAGGTGCGAGATGCCATTTGCGGCGGGATGTCAGCCACCGTCGCGTTCGAGACGTTTGGTGTTTTGTAATATTTCGCCATGAAATCGCAGGGTGAGAAGCCGCTGAAGCGTGGCCAAGAGCTGCGATTCCTGTACCTTGGACATTCATGTCCGAGGTCCTGGCCAGGCACCGTCGCATTATCGAATGGCTCTCATGGCACAAGAATCTTCGCCCGGACAGCGTTTCATGGCAATACGACGGACATGAATGTCCATCCTACGGAACGATCCCACCAGGATCGATGTCTGCTGCTACGGCTTCGCCAGCGGGACATACTCACTCGACAACCGAGCTACGGGCTGATCAATTCGGAACAGCACATAACCGCCGGAACGGAACAGCGGCGTCTGATTGTAGGGAAAGCATAACTCCGCTTGATGTTCCGCGACCGAAGGTGGTAACAGAACTCCGTCCGGGATATCGCCTTCCCAGCCGTCTTCCCGGAGGTCGCTCACCACATAGCGCACGGCCGAATCCTCGATGGCGGAGATCATCAGAGCGCGGTGATCCGGAAAACTGCGCGCAAGCACGTCGAGGTACACGAAACGCGTGGCGGGCTGAAATCCAAGTTCCGGATACAGATGGATCAGATTGCCGTTGTAGGCCATGAAGGATTCATCGGCGATCCCGATCTGACGCGTGTGATCCAGTATCGGCTGGAGTTCACTCCAGCGCGGAAATGGAACTTGAGCGATCCGGTCTCGCATCTCAGGCGACAGCGGTGTCCCGAAGCAGGCTCGCACACAAGGCAGCCACAGACGTTGACGTTGCCAGCGGAAGACCGGTGAGACGGCAAAAACCAGGCAGGCGAACACGATCGTCGCAGCGTAAATGAGATTTCTTTGGGCCGTGTTGATGCTGGATGCTGACGGCGGCGTCAGTGTACCGGAGGGCTGACGCCCATCGCTCGCCAGGGATGCACAGGCGACTCGGACGCAGATTGTCCACGCCAGCAGGACTCCGGGCACATGGACATAATCAAAAAGCTGCTGCAGGAAAAATGCCTGCGCGATCCAGCCCAGATAAAACGCAGCCAGAAGTTGACCAACGAGATCATCGCCCGTCGTGCTGCTGACATCTGCCGCCGCCCGCCGCATCCATAGCGTCCTGATGCTGACACTCAGCGCCACGAAGTACAGCATGATCCACGGCTGAAATCGAATTGCGTGAGACACAAGGCGATCCCACGTCCAGCGTGAGCGGCCAGCTTGAAAATAGTCGCCATTCCAGTTGGCAACCATCTCGACGAAATGCGGCCAGGAGCCGCTTCGAATCATCCAGCCGATGCCGACCGCTCCCGTCAGTACTCCTCCACACAGAACCGCCAGCGTCTGAAAGCTCCAGCCCCGAATGGTTGGAGAAAAACGCAGCGACACCAGGAGCACCGCGAGCGCCGGGATCGCCACAAACGGCTTGAGCCAGAATCCAACAGCCCAGAGAATTCCTTCCAGCATCGCGGCCGCAAACAGTCGCACCGATGTTTCCGCAACTGCGCTGCGAGCAACCTCCATCGTTCGCAGCACGTTGATCCGAATCAGCAACGCCCCCAGACATGGCAGCAACATCCATGTGTCGCGTTGACAGTGACACCATTCCGATGTGCCAGGATAAAAGGTCATTACGCCCAGCAGCGTTGCCACCTGGATTGTGTGCTTCTGTCGCTGACTTTCTGCTGCAGATGCTGCCAGTCTGGCGAGCAGCAGGCCGATCGACAGAACAACGCACAGATCAAATACGTGAAGTGCCGGCGAGGACCAGCCGATGGCCGTTCTGACGACTGCATGAACCCAGACAATTCCCGGCAGATTGGGTTCAAGCACGTCACGATACAGCACGCCGCCGTTCAGCAGGCAACGCGTCTGGATATCGTACAGAACCGTATCCGGCGTCAGCGTCTGCTGAACGAAGATCGGAATCTGGCTGGCCAGCAGGAGCATCAGGATGCTCACAACGATAAGACAATGTCGGTTCATACTTTGCTGTTGAAAAGTGTGATGCGCTGTGAGGAATTCAACGGGCAGTAAGCGCTGCGGGTGTTTACATGATTTGGACGTGTAGGCATAACCACGTTCAGTCCGGGGAATCTCAGTCGGCGGAGCGACTGAGCTACGTAGGCGATGTCGCTCCGCCGACTCGCATTCCTGTCAACCCACGCTCGAAAACAGACGGCGAAGCGGTTACCATCAATCCTCATTGTCGGCGATCCCTCTGAAATAATCCAACCCCGCAAAGTTGCAACTCATACTGGGGTGCAGTCGCGGATTTCGGCCTGCGGTCACTGTTTCAAACTGATAATTGACGGAAAACGAATCGATGAGAATCGCATGGACTTTGACTCTGTGTGTCGCCGCTGTCTGCACTGCCACTCAAATCGCAACGGCAGAACTGAAGGCAGGAGCGGCGATCGTGGATATCACGCCGCTGCAGTTTCCGGTGCTTGTCAACGGCGGCATGACCAGCCGATCTGCAGAAAAGGCCGTCGCGCCGCTGTATGCCCGATCGATTGTCCTGGATAATGGAACCGAGCGAATTGCGATCGTCGTGGTCGACAGTTGTATGATTGGTCGAGTCGTTCTGGACGACGCCAAGCACCTCGCCGCACAGCGCACGAAGATTCGCCCGGACAGGATGCTGATCTCCGCCACACACACTCACACTGCGCCTTCGTCGATGGCCTGCCTGGGCACCGAGCTGGATGAAAATTATATCGTCTTTCTCCGCGACCGACTCGCGGAAGCAATCGCTTTGGCAGAGTCACACCTGGAGCCTGCGGAAGTCGGCTGGGCCGTGCGCAATGCGGCCGACTACACCGCGCTTCGTCGCTGGATCATTCGCCCGGATCGCATCGCGATCGATCCTTTCGGCAATCCGACCCTGCGCGCCAACATGCATGCGGGGGCGAATCTTGACAACGTCACCGGAGAATCCGGCCCGGAAGATCCTGATCTGTCGATGATCGCATTCAAGTCACCCAAAGGCCGACCGATTGCCGTGCTGTCAAATTTCTCAATGCACTATTTCTCGGGTGTCGAAGCGCTGCATCCCGATTATTTTGGACTCTTCTGCAATGGTTTTCAGGAACAGATTGCAGCAGATCCGGCGGCACCGGCAGATGCGAACTCCACCCCGTTTGTCGCCATCATGTCTCATGGATGCAGCGGCGATATCTGGCGACGCGACTACAACCAGCCTGCTGACGCACCATTGCAAAGTCCCACGGTTACGGAATACACAGATGGCCTGTTGAAAATTGCGCTGGATGCGTATCGTTCGGTCACATATTCCGCCACGTCCGAATTGAAAATGGCAGAACGCCGCCTGCCGCTCCACTATCGTGTTCCGAACAAACAGCTGCTGGAATGGGCCGAACGCATTGTGGCGGTGCTTGGAGACAATCCGCCGAAAACGACGGAAGAAGTCTATGCGCGCGAACAGGTGATCCTGCATAAGCTGCAATCCACGGAAGTCGTCGTACAGGCGCTGCGGATCGGCGAGATTGCCATCGCGACAACGCCCAACGAAACATATGCACTCACCGGATTGAAGCTGAAACTTCAGTCGCCGCTGCCCCAGACGATGGTGATTGAACTGGCCAACGGTGGCGATGGATACATTCCTCCACCGGAACAACATCTGCTCGGTGGCTACAATACCTGGGCCGCTCGGTCAGCCGGACTGGAGGTTCTGGCGGAACCAAAAATCGCGGAAGCTGACCTGCAGTTGCTGGAAGCAGTCACTGGGAAAGCTCGCCGACCGTTTGTTCAGACACAAGGCTCTGCGTCAAAGGCCATTGCTGCCTTGCAGCCCGTTGCCTGGTGGCGCCTGGACGAGATGGCTGCCCCCCACGCCATTGATTCATCGCCACATCATCACGATGCCGTCTATGAGCCGGGCGTGGTGTTCTTTCTGGCAGGGCCACGATCGGATGCGTTTTGCCTTAAGTCCGAAACCAATCGCGCGGCGCATTTTGCCGGCGGCAGACTGAGTACTCGGTTGCTGAAATTGAACGATCATTATTCGGTTTCATTGTGGATATGGAACGGAATGCCGAATGAAGGCCGAGGCACCGCGGGCTGGATCGTGTCACGTGACAATAATCACGGGCTGAGTCCTCAGGGTGACCACCTGGGAATCGGCGGCACGGCGGCAGTGCCCGGAAAGCTCATCTTTCAGCACGGCGACAGCACCGGCCATGATGCTTTGATCGGTAAGACCACAATTAATCGCTGGGCATGGAATCATGTGGTTCTGATACGGGAAGGGACGACGATCCGTGTGCATCTGAATGGAAACGCCGAACCGGAGATTCAGCACGATTCCGTTCCCGTGTCCCCAGCGGAACTCAAGCAGTTCTATTTCGGCGGACGCAGCGACAATGCCGATAACTGGGAAGGCCGTCTCGATGAAATCGCCGTCTTCGATCGAGCGTTAACGCCGGAAGAGGCTGGGAAACTGTCCGCACGCCAGGAATAGTTGCCGCGATGAGCAGCATGACGATTTTCTGCTGTGCCGCCCGCGAACCTTGTGTCTAAGATGCTGCAGTCGTCTTCGGCCTGAGACGCAAGCGACGCTGACTGCGTCATTTGCGCGTCGGGTTGGCCGAGTCAATTATTTTTCAAGTAAGCCCTTGAACGACGATGGCTCACAACCATTTCCTGTGTTGCTGGTTTCTTGTGGAGAATGACTGTGAAGAAGTTTGTACCAATGCTGTTGAGCGGAGGGGTCATGGCATCCATCGCGGGCTGTGCCACTGAGACGGATCCCGTTTCTGTCGACGTTTCGCAGACACCCGCTGTTGCTCCTGCTGTCTCGAAGACAGCTGAGGGCGTTCTTGTGTCCCTGAGCGTGCCGAATATGACGTGAGGCAGCTGTGCCGCTTCCGTGCGAAGCGATCTG
>JANOUN010001407.1:0-12515 GCA_031416875.1 Planctomycetota bacterium
GCCATCCACCATCTGGGATGCGAGATCGCCCTCGATTGTGAGCGGCACGGTGTTCGCCGGAGCAATCTCCGTCGCATCCTGCCCGGTCGCCACTGATGTGGCAGACGCAAAGAAAACGGTAAGGACTCCCGACAGCAAAACATTTGGGCGAATCATGTCAGTCTCCGGAGGGAACGAAGGCCGCTGAGCAGCGACCGTGTGGCTCCGTAGTCTGTCTGGTTACGTCAATGTTTTCTACCGAGTGAGGACTTGGACGGGCCAAAGGGGTGCAGTCGTTGACTTCGGATCCTTGGAGGATTCTCGTTCTTGCCTGCCGGGCAGCAGTTTATGCAGGTCCTGCCTGCCGGGCAGGACTTCGCGGCTCGCCGCGACCTGAGCGCATGAGATCAACCTGAATCAGCCTGACATTCTCAAGACCACGTCGCACAGGTTCGCCTTGCGGCGAAAGTCCTTTCCGGCAGAAAGGACCTACTTTGACAATCAATCGCTACCGCACGCCGGGTCAGACTTCGGGACGCTTTCAAAAATCTGACGGAAGGAATGGACGACGACATCAGCCACCCAGAAACTCGATTCATTTCTCTGTCCGGCGATATAAGCCGTGCTCGATCACAAATGCTTCGACAGCACGTGGCGTCAGAAAACGCAGATTCCGGCCATTGCGAACGCGGTCTCGCATTTCTGAGGCGGAAATATCCGTCCCCGGCATCTGCAGAGTCAAAATGCGCTCCGCGATCTCCGCTCCGACCCGTTCCACAACCTGCTCGTTTTGCAGTTCCGGCAAACCGGGTCGATTGCAGGCGACCAGCGTGGCGAGTTTCGTGATGCGTTCCGGATCGCGCCATGCGTGCAGATCTCTTAACGAATCCGCACCGATCAAAAAGTACAATGTGGATTCAGGAAATTCAGCGGCAAACTCCTCAAGCGTATCGACCGTATACGAAGGGCCTTTGCGTTTGAGTTCCCGCTGGTCAACGACAAACTCCGGATACCCGGAGACTGCAAGACTCAGCATGTCAGCCCGCGCAAGGCCATCAGAGATATCGTGGTGCAGCTTATGAGGCGGCGTCGCGGCTGGAACAAATCGAACCTGATCGAGTTTCAATCGCTCCCTACACGTTTCTGCCAGCAGCAAGTGCCCGAAATGCACAGGGTCGAACGTTCCACCAAAGATTCCAAGCCGCATGATGTCACCTGTGTTCAATCTCGTTCTCTGTCCGCATTGTGCCGATCGTAGCAAGTTTTCCATTTCTTTCACCGGCACAGCCTGCGGCAGGTACGGGTTTGTGGTGATGTTCTCCGAATGGTTCAGAGAGAGAAACTGCTGAAGATTCAGCGACTGCGTCGTCGATCCTATGCGTGTCGCATCCCTACCTATAGACGACGAAAGCCCTCTCAGGAATGAATAGCCATGACTGCAACTGTTTCAACTCGGACGAATGGCACCAAAACCTTCTCGAAGGATGCAACGATGTTTTTGACAGACTCACGCGTGTCATTGATATCCTGAAAGCGTGCCATCAAGCCGATGTGCCATTGTCACGCCGACTGCGACTTGTCGGCGTCGCTGAAGATATTCTGACCCCCGTCAAGGCGAAAGCCGTGCGATAAGTCGCCCGCAGCTTGACTCTCCGAGTCGAGTCAGCCAACTTAGCCGCAACCGCAAAAAGGAAAATCTGCCGAAGCGAAGATTGTTGTGCCGCGATATTGCTTTCGACCGTGGAATGCCGTCCTGGCAAAAGACTGCGATTGAATGTTCCAGCTGGACATCCACGAAGCGAACGGATAGTCGAACAGATTCACCTTTTAGTTGGACTGTTCCAGATCCGCTTGTAGTCCCGGCTTTAGCCGGAAAAGGGGCTGAAGTTTCATGATGACGCAGGCTGAATTTCCGCCTAAAGGCGGTACTACGAACAAAATGGAACAGTCGAATTAGCAAGACACACGAATCACCCTTTGCTGCCCGCAGTTGTTGAAGCATCACAATCCATCCCTGTGGAGACGCAGGAAGAGATTTCGGGCAACAGGAAAACTCAAGATATCGGCGGACAGTGGCGGAGAGATCGCGTTTCCCAGGGAGTGGAGTCATTTGCGGGGCTTGGTCAGGGACTTCAAAATTTGCTTGTCGTTTCGCTGACAGGAGGTGACGCTGCAGGACGACAATCGTGGCTGACGTTTACGATCACCAGGCCCTGTGAGATTGCCAA
This sequence comes from Planctomycetota bacterium, assembly GCA_031416875.1. Taxonomy (GTDB): domain Bacteria; phylum Planctomycetota; class Planctomycetia; order Planctomycetales; family Planctomycetaceae; genus SXXK01. Next base: position 2,208 of record JANOUN010001407.1, read on the forward strand.
CATGGCGACTGTATCAATAAATCTTGAATCGCAGATTTTGGAACTCGAACGACTTCGTTCAAGATGCATCGCTGCGCGAGATGCCGTGAATTCCGTGCGGCGGCGGTTGACGGAGCTGAACGATCAGGAAGCGGAGCTGACGGCCTCCATTCACAGTCAGCATGAATCAGGAGTGCGTGCTCAACTTGAGCGAATGGACAACGACGTTCGTGATCGTCTGATGCAGTCCGAACATGACATCAGCAGCGTGCGTGAAGCAGCTAAAGTATCGCGCGAGCGCAAGCTGAATGACCTGGCCGCGGGGTTCAAGGAGGATGTTGGCGTTATTCGCCAGAAACTTCAGAGCGAACTCTGGGTCCTGCAGTCTGTGTGTGACGAATCGAATGAAGACACTCCGGTTCGGGAAGCCGAACGTGCGCATGAAATTTTTCAGACGCAGCAAGCGTTCGCGGCACAGCAACTGAGCGATCTGGATGCCAGAGTTCAGTTCACTGCCAAATATCTTGATCATTGCCATGCCGGTACGGATTCGACAATACCGCCAGTCAATGTTCCGGTCAAAGGCCGCGAAGCCAGTCACACACTCGGGATGGAACAGATCGATCTGGCGATGGCGTCAGCCGGTGTGATTGATCGCCAGAATCTGCCTCAATGGATTTGCGGCTTTCGAATCTGGGGTCTGACGCTCCTGATTTTCGTCGTCGTGGCCATCGTCGCGACCGGCGCTCAAGCTGACCTGCGCCTGTTCCTGAATCCTGAACTGCAAAAGCCGGACTGGCAATGGTTCGGCGTGTCCTGCCTGATCGGTGCCGCGACTGCGGTGCTGTTCGGAACGGTGTTGCTGGTATTGGTGCAGTCGCGGCTTCGAACGGGCTATGAAGACATGCTGCAACATGTGGCGAATGCCAAAGCCGCCCTGGAATACTGGTCACAGAAAAGTCAGCAGGAATTGAAGCGCGCAGATGCGGCGGCAGATTCATGGAAAACCGCCATGCTGCAACATCGCGATCAACACTCCGCGAAGCTGCAGAAAGCCGCGGACGAACAAATCCGCGAACGCACGCGTGCTTACAACGAACAGGTCTCAAGGCATGAACAGCTGGCTCTGGAACAAATTGCGGCCAACGAAGCGGAATCGTCGCGACAACAATCCGCGGTCGAGAACTGGCGAGGACACGAGATCGCCCGCATGAAGTCAACACTGAAGTCTGAGCACGATCAGTCGCTCGCCGCGCTGGCCACGCGCAACGCCGCTCTGCGCAAGTCACTGCACGCCGATGAATCAGCAGCCGTTACGCAATGGAAGGCGGATATCACTCTGGCGCGGGAACTGGCTCGCAGCAGCCGCGAACGAGTCGCCGCGTTTCCGCGCTGGTCGCAGATGCGAGGTTCCAACTGGAACGTGCCGACATCGCTGCCGCAAGCGCTCCCGATCGGTGACTTGCTGGCGACGCTTCCCGCACCACCGCAGGGCGACAGCCGAGAGCCAGGTGCAAACTTGTGCCTTGAATTGCCGGCCATTCTGAATTTTCCCCGCGACACGTCGCTTGTGATTGAACATGATGCGGCGGGACGCGAACCGGCTCTTGAATTTGTGCGTTCAATGCTCCTGCGGCTGTTGACCAGCATCATGCCGGGGCGAGTTCAGTTTACGCTGATCGATCCCGTGGGACTGGGGCAGAGTTTTTCTGCGCTGATGCACCTTGCAGACTTCGACGAACTCCTGATCAGCAATCGAATCTGGACCGAGGCGACTCAAATTCGCGACCGATTGCAGAAAGTGACCGAACACATGGAGAGCGTCTTTCAGACGTATCTGCGCAGTGAATTCGACTCGATCGAAGACTACAACGCGGCGGCGGGCGAGGTCGCGGAACCGTATCATTATGTTGTCGTCGCCGGATTTCCCGCAGCGTTTACCGAAGAGGCAGCGCGGCATCTGACCAGCATTCTGACCAGTGGCCCGCGGTGCGGTGTGCATGCGATTGTCACGTGGTCTCCGAATCAGCCGATTCCCCGCTCATTCGACATCAACAATCTGCATGAATGCTGCACGGAATTCACCGTGACAGATGGACGTGTCGTTCCGCGTCTGGAGTCGGCGGGTTCTGCCGAATTCGAAGCGCTCGCGCCGCCGGATTCTGTTGACTACGTCAGTCTGGTCCGGGCCGTTGGGGAACAGTCGCGCGATGCGCGGCGGGTTGAGGTGTCGTTTAATCGCATTGCTCCAAAGCCGGATGCCATCTGGAGTCAATGTTCCGCCGAAGGACTGGACGTTCCCATCGGTCGAGCCGGTGCAGCGCGGCTGCAGTTCATGCGTTTGGGACGTGGCACCAGTCAACACGTCCTGGTGGCTGGCAAGACGGGTTCCGGCAAGTCCACGTTGCTGCATATTCTGATCACCAATCTGGCCTTGTATTACAGTCCTGATGAAATTCAGTTTTATCTGATCGACTTCAAAAAGGGTGTTGAGTTTCGCACCTACGCTGCCAACAAACTGCCTCATGCCCGCGTTGTGGCCATTGAGAGTGATCGTGAATTCGGTTTGAGCGTTCTGGAACGCCTTGACGAAGTGTTACAGGAACGCGGAGAGTTGTTTCGTATTCGAGGTGTGCAGGACGTTCCTTCATTCCGCCGGGAGTTCCCAAACGAGCGCATGCCGCGTCTGCTGTTGCTGATCGATGAATTTCAGGAGTTCTTCACGACGGAAGACCGTGTTTCGTCTCGTGCATCGTTACTGCTCGACCGCCTGGTTCGGCAGGGCCGAGCGTTTGGAATTCACGTTCTGCTGGGCTCGCAGACGCTGGGAGGAGCGTATTCACTGGCCCGCAGTACAATGGGTCAGGTCGGAGTCAGAATTGCGCTGCAGTGCAGCGCAAGTGATGCACACTTGATCTTGAGCGAAGAGAACTCCGCCGCTCGCCTGCTGACGCGCCCCGGTGAAGCGATCTATAACGACGCCAATGGGATGGTGGAAGGGAATCATCCGTTTCAGATCGCGTGGCTGGACGAAGCCAAACGTGAATCGATGATTCACGCCATGATTCAACGGCCCGACTATCATCGAAATTCCGACGGCCGCATGATTGTGTTTGAGGGTAACGTGGCACCCAGCCTGGAACTCTGCAGCCCTCTCAACGCCTGGCTTTCATGTACACCGGATGCCACGCGGCATTTTGTCGATACACTGCCCGCGTGGATCGGCGAACCAGTGGCCATTGCCGCGCCCATGTGCGTTGAGTTTCGGCGATCCGGTGGCCAGAACGTATTGATTGTTGGTCAGGAAGGAGAACTGGCCGACACCATTCTGGCATCAACCATTGTGAGCTGGACTGTGGGCAGTGCCACAGAAACTGACCACCGAACTTCGCAACTCACACTGCTCCACGATGGGCGTGATCGCGCGTCTCAGACACGATTCGCTGAGACGTTTACCTCGAATCTTGCTCCCCGATTTCGTCTTGCTGACAACAAAGAAACAGATGCTGTGGTCGCTGACCTCTGGCAGCAGATGGCAGCTCGAGAAAGCGGCGGTGGTCCGGCAGACAGTCCGGAACTGATTCTGGCGATTCGCAACATCGGTCAGTACCGTTCGCTGCGACGTGATGAAGACGATTATGGGATGTCGGGTTTCGGTGCGGCGAAAGAGGCGACGCCGGCGACGATGCTTGGCGACCTTATTCGCAAAGGTCCGCTCGTCGGAATTCACGTCATCATCTGGGCCGACACCTTCAGCAACGCCATGCGGTGGTTGTCGACATCGCTGCTGCGTGAATTCGACAACCGCATTGCATTCCGTCTGAATCAGACGGATTCAGCCAGCCTGATCGATACCCCGGTGGCCGCGGCCCTCAGCCCGGGTCGCGCGATTTTGTATCGCGATCAGACTGGAACCGCGGACCGTTTCCGTCCGTTCAACTGGCCATCCAGTGAGTGGCTGCAATCCTTCAGCCCCGTAAACGAGGTTTTGGAAAGTCAGCTGGAATTCGATATCGATGAAATGACGATTGAGTGACTTTGGAGTGCCGTGACTCATCTACAAGTACGGCAGAAATCCGCACAGCACATTCTGGCGGCTCTGCAGCTTTTCGATCATCTGATTGAGATCCCTCATCTCCGGAATGGACTCCCGGCGGATGGACGGGCCACCTTGCGGGAGTGGATTTCCATTGACATCTGTTTTCGCCCTGGAACCATCAGTTTCTGAATCAGTTCCTGGACTGGTATACGCAGGATACGTCGGCGGAGCATCGTGTTGCACGGTGTCCTGCGAACGCTCGGTGTTCTGGGGATTCGGCTGACCGGTCCAGCGAAAATTCCAGACAATCAACACGAGCAGACAAGCCGCGACGACGCTTCCCATAATCCTCGCACGATCGGCCCAGCGACCGTAGCGCACCTGCTTGTGCACATTCAGCACCACACGTTCGCGGAGACCAGACGTCAATTGAGGCAACGTACCGGCCTCTCGCAATAGATTGTGCTCCGGCAGCGATGGTTCCGGAATCTTTAAAAAAGGTTCACTCATATCAGTCACAATTCCATTGCAAAAACGGCAAGTCAAAATGCAGGCGGGAAAACTCGGTGGGGCTATCGGACAAGGGGTTCAAGGCTGCGTTGAAGTTTTTCCATGGCATATCGATATCGACTGGCCACAGTATTCTGGGACAGTCCAAGTGCTTCGGCGATTTCGGCAAACGTCAATTCTTCCCAATGCTTAAGAATGACAACTTCGTATTGGTTCTTTGGCAGAGATCTCAACATCCGCCGCACCGTGTCGGCGGTTTCCTCATGGACAATTTGTGATTCGACACTCTCTTCGCCGGAACCGCGTTCCGCAACGTCCAGACCTGTTCCTTTACGCTTCTGGATGATCCGCAAGGCTTCGTTACGAACGGATCGAATCAGATACGGCCACGGCGCGTTGGCTTTGGCCAATAACCGTGGTTTAAATGCGATCCGCGCGAAAGCTCCCTGCAAAGCATCCTCGGCATCCGGCTGATTTCCGGTAATCGTGATGGCAAACCGAACCAATCGCTGAGCTGTCAGGTCAAACATCTCCGTCAGCGCACGTTCAGGATGCTCCGTCAGGCGATCGACGCAGTTGCGAAAACTTGCCTGAAAATCAGAGGTTTCGTGTGGGCTCACGGCATTACCAAAAGTCGTTCTGCCGACAAGTTTGTCTGCCGGATTTGGAAATTCTCAGTGAGAACGATATTTTCCTGAGCCGGAATTGACCAGTGCAGGCATAAAAACTGCGTTTTGCGGGCTGCCCGCAAATGTGATCTCATCCAATTGAAAGGGATTTTCTGTGTTTAACACCGTGGCCGTCGCCGGCGCGACTGGTGCCGTAGGGCGAATTATCCTGCAATTACTTGCCGAACGGAAGTTCCCCGCAAAGAATTTTCGGTTCCTCGCGTCTGCTCGCAGCGCCGGGCAGATCATTGAATTTGCTGGCAGAAAAATCACGGTCGAAGAACTCACGCATGACTGTTTCGACGGAATCGATCTGCTCATCGGCAGCACTCCGGACGAAACGGCGGCCGAATTCTTCCCGTCCGCGATCAAAGCGGGTTGCCGGGTCATCGACGAATCCGGCTATTGGCGAATGAATCCCGATGTGGCGCTTGTCGTGCCTGAAATCAATCCGCAGGCAGCGCTCGATGCAAAGGGAATTATCGCGAGTCCCAATTGCTCAACCACGCAGATGGTGCTGGCACTGAAGCCCCTGCACGATGCAGCCAAAGTACTCCGCGTTGTCGTCAGTACCTACCAAGCCACCAGCGGAGCAGGGCTGCAGGGCACAGCTGATCTGATCGAAGGCAGCCGCGCATCGCTTGAAAATGTGGATTATCAGTACAAGGTGTTCAAGCATCCCATCGCTTTCAATGCGATTCCTCAGATCGGTGGCTTCAAGGAAAATGGCTACACCAGCGAAGAACTGAAAATGGTGTATGAGACTCGCAAGATTCTCGGTGACCAATCGATTCAGGTCTGCGCGACGTGTATCAGAATACCGGTTTCCAACTGTCACAGTGAAACTGTGAATGTCGAAACAGAACGACCTCTTTCCGCTGAAGAAGCTCGCAGTCTGTTCACAGCGACGCCGGGAATCACGGTTGTGGACAATATTGAGCTGGGGCAGTATCCAATGCCGTCAAATTGCAATGGTAGTGATCAGGTGTTTATAGGGCGAATCCGAAAAGACATGTCGCATCCAAACTGCATTACGTTTTGGTGTGTGTCCGACAACCTTCGCAAAGGGGCGGCCACAAATGCCGTACAAATCGCAGAATTGCTGGCAAAACACGTTTAACCGCGTGGGCAACGCCCCGCGCTTCGTATTTCAAATCTCAAATCTCAAATACGAAATTTCAAATAGAACAATCGCGGCCCGCTGGGCACGCGGTTAAACAAGCCAATGCCAACCCTGTGCGGTATCGCGGTGTTTTTCAACAACGACAATTCAGGGAAATCTTGAAAAATCCAGGCCAAATCGTGTGGCCGACTCATACGTAACTGCGATATCCTCTGTCAGCGAACTGAGATTGAGTCTCATTTGCGACATGCCTTTGGCGTGCCATCAATGATCTGGGTTTGAGTGCAGTGGTCTGTTTGCGGCCCTGTTTCTCCCGTTTTTGAGCTGGCGGTGGTCTTGTGAATACAATGCGATTGGCTGATTTGACTCTTGGTGCAACTGCGATTGTTACGGCAATTTCCGGGGCGAGCCGAATTGCTTCGCGCCTCATGGAAATGGGATTCGTTCCCGGGGCAGCCGTTCAGGTTTTGCGCAGGGCTCCGTTTGGCGGCCCGATTCAATACCGCGTTCAGGGCGTTTCGATCTCGATGAGAATTGCCGAAGCGGCCTGCATTTCTGTCATGAATGATGCTGCATGGTCGGAAGCTCATTCGGCGGTCCCGGTCGGCGCATTGCAACTTGCCGCCACCTGATGGACGGAGTCGAGCGACGTGTATTTTCTTTGTCATCGATATCACATCCCGTTCCTGAGTGTTGAATTGATCGAGGATTTGGAACATCGGCATTCACATTTCGCGGTATCGTCGTGACTGCGCCTTCGCCTTCCATCCGCTCCGCCCGCATCCGGCCGGCGCGCGTCGCGTTGATCGGGAATCCGAATACCGGGAAAAGCACGCTTTTCAACGCCTTGTCGGGGATGCGTGTGCGGACAGGAAATTATCCCGGCGTCACAGTTGAAAAACGCGTCGGTCGCACGCAGTGGTGCGGGCGTGACATCGAACTGATCGACCTGCCCGGAACGTACAGCCTTTCTCCGAAGTCACCCGATGAGATGGTCGCCGTCCAGGTATTAACCGGATGTTGCGACGAACCGAAGCCAGATCTGATCATCTGCATCTGTAATGCATCGGCGCTGGAGCGAAATCTGTATCTTGCGACTCAGGTGCTGGAAGTCGACTGCCCGGTCATTCTTTGTCTGAACATGTGGGATGCGGCGGTTCATGCGGGAATTCAGATTGATACTGCGTCTCTGAGTCGCGAACTTGGCGTGCGTGTCGTGGCGACATCGGCGACACGCCGTGAAGGGTTGAGTGAACTCAAGACGGCAGTCGTGGAATCGCTGGCGGGGCCGGAAGCCGCTGGAAACAGGTCATCTCAAACTTATCCACATGTCGTCCATATTCTTACCGGCCCGGTGGCGACGGAGATCGATCGGCTTGAAGAACTTCTTGCTACGCTTGGCATCCCGGCGGCAAAGCGGACACCATTCCTCGTGGCACGCAGTCTGCTTGATCCTGCCGGCTCGGTGGAAAATCTTCTGACGAGCGACGCTGGATCACAGTATGGCGAAGCGCTTGCCGAGTCGCGGAGACTCCTCGCGGAAACAGGCAATGAGATCCCTGGTGTCGAAGCGGGGCAGCGTTACCGGTTTATCAGCCAGATGTTGTCGCGGGTGCAGCAGCGAACAAAAGTTGCTTCGGCCACTATCACGGATCGCATTGATGCCGTTTTGACGCACCGCGTGTTCGGATTCCTGATCTGTCTGGCGGTCCTGATGTTTGTGTTTTCGACGATCTACTGGTTTTCACAACCGGTGAGCGAAGGTGTTGAAGGGGCGTTGGGGTGGATCAGTGCGCAGATTCATCACTCGATGTCGCCGGGGCCGCTGCGGAGCCTGCTGACGGAAGGCATCGTCGCGGGCGTCGGTTCGGTGCTGGTGTTCCTGCCCCAGATCTGTCTGCTGTTCCTGTTTATCGGCCTGCTGGAAGACTGCGGCTACATGGCTCGGGCGGCGTTCATGATGGATCGTCTGATGGGACTCCTGGGACTGAGCGGCCGCTCATTTCTGCCACTGATGTCGTCGTTTGCCTGCGCGGTTCCGGGAGTCATGGCGACGCGTGTGATCGATGATCGGCGAGACCGATTTGTCACGATTCTGATTGCGCCGCTGATGAGTTGTTCGGCTCGGCTGCCGGTGTACGTTCTGATGATTGGTGCGTTCATTCCGGACACGCATCTGCTGGGGGGCTGGCTTCCGTTGCGGGCGGTTGTGCTTTTTGCCATGAGCACACTCGGGCTGGTCGTCGCCGTTCCCGTGGCACTGATTTTGCGGAAGACGCTGCTGCGAGGCGAACCGTCTCCGTTCCTGCTGGAGTTGCCGGATTATCGCATGCCTTCGCTGCGCGTCGTATTGTTGCGGGTTTGGGAGAGTGGCATGTCCTTCGTCGTCCGTGCTGGAACGCTGATCTTTGCGACAAGCGTGCTGGTGTGGGCTGCCGGTTCGTTTCCTGGCGATCACGCTCAACAGTATGCGCTGACCGCAAAGATCGAGGCGCTGGAGGCCGAGGGCGAAGAAATCCACGCGGCTGAGCTTGATGCTCTGTCGTCACAGTTGAATCTGCAGAATTCGCAGCTTCTGGAAAAGAGCCTGTTAGGGCGCATGGGATTCGCGATTGAACCCCTTGTCAAACCACTGGGCTGGGACTGGCGGATCGGAGTAGGAGTCATTGCATCATTTCCGGCGCGCGAAGTCATCATCGCAACGCTGGGGACAATCTACAGTCTCGGCGGTGATGTGGACGAAGAAAGCAGCGGACTCCGCGACACTCTGAAACGCGCCACATGGCCCGATGGAACGCCTGTGTTTTCGATCCCGGTCGCGGTCTCCATTATGGTGTTTTTCGCCCTCTGCGCGCAGTGTGTCTCCACACTGATGGTCATCCGCCGCGAAACCAACAGCTGGCGCTGGCCAGCGTTTTCCTTCGTGTACATGACGGTCCTCGCCTATATCGGCGCGTTCCTGACATATCAGATTGGAATGCGCCTTTAACTTCAATTACGCATCGCGTTCCAGGACAGACGCCTCCGCGAGGTAGACATTCGCCGAAGGTGTGGGCAGAACAGCGCAGCGTGAAGTTCGGTGCGAAGCAAGTTGCGATACGAAGATAGCGAGCTGTGTTTGAAGAGCTGATCCGAAAGTTCGCTGAAATCTCCAATGAAACAGCCGGGGAACACTTCACGCCGCGTGAAGTCATCCGGCTGATGGTGAATCTGCTTTTCATCGAAGACGATGAAGCGTTGTCCAGGCCAGGCGTTGTGCGATCTCTCTACGATCCGACCGCTGGCACGGGCGGGATGCTGTCGGTTGCCGATGAGCATCTGGGCAGCATGAATGCCGACGCAAGGCTCGTGATGTTCGGGCAGGAGCTGAACGCGGAATCATACGCGATCTGCAAAGCAGACATGTTGATCAAGGGGCAGGATGTTGCCAACATCATTCTGGGCAACACGTTGTCGAACGATGGTCTGCACGGGAAGCAGTTTGACTACAGCCTGAGCAATCCTCCGTTCGGCGTTGAATGGAAGAAGATTGAAGCCTTCATTCGCAAGGAGTTTGAAACACAGGGTTTCAATGGCCGATTCGGTCCGGGCCTGCCGCGAGTCAGTGATGGGTCATTGCTGTTCCTGCTGCGTAAGCGTCCGGGGAACCCATTTGGTCCGGCGGCGTTCAGCTGCGAGTACCGTCCGCTGCGCGGAGGTCAGCCGCAGCGATTTTTTCGCGGCGTTTTTGACGATCGTCGCGTTTGCGGTTGGCCACCTGGCGTGCCTCTTCGATTCGATGCACCAGCACCTGTTTCGGATGAGCCGCAGCCCAGTGGTCCGGCAGCATCGCGGTCATGGCTTCACCTGGCAGGTGATTGGCCAGGGACATTCCGAGTTCACGAAACGCGGTCCCGGTGAGATTCGATGCCTCCGTGAAGTCCGGCACATCGACTCCGCATGCGGCGCACAAAGATGACATCGTCACCAGGAGATCACGCACATCCGCA
>JANOUN010001408.1:0-6611 GCA_031416875.1 Planctomycetota bacterium
CCCGAATGGTTCAGCTTCTGCTGCATCGGCAATCGCCAGCTTGATTTCTTTGAGCCATGACGCTGGTGTGCGTGGTAATGGACGTTTCATTCTGCTGGCCAGATTTGGGGTGCAAACGGGTCTACGGGGACTTTGATGGGCAAAGACGCATCAAGTGTTTGTTGATGTCTCTGCTGAATCCGGTGGGCGAAATCGCAGCAGTGCAAAAGGATACCGAGAAACTACAATACTGAAGAACCCAGCGAAGAATTCCATTTGTGGAAGTTAAAAATGTCCAGGGTCGTCCTTTTCATTGCCACGAGCCTCGACGGCTACATCGCCAGCCCCGATGGAACTGTGGACTGGCTAAGAGCATTGCTTCCAACGACCTGATGTGTGATTTCTTTCAGAAGTACAATTTGATGCAGGTATTTCGATCATGACGCAACAACCAACATTACGAACTTCAGCAGCAGGTCGCACCATTGCCGTTGTCGGTGACGTGTACCGCTTCTTGGCGACCGGCGATGACACCAACGGCAAGTACGCCATTTGGGAAGCCATTGTGCCTCCGGGCGGCGGACCTCCACCGCATGTTCATAGTCGGGAGGAAGAAGGCTTTTACGTTCTCGAAGGCGAAATCACATTTATGATCGGCGACGAACGTGCCGTAGCAACGGCGGGGATGTTCGCCAACATGCCGGTGGGAATACCACATTCGTTCAGGAATGAAAGCCGCAAACCGGCAAAGATGCTGATTTCGGTTGCTCCGGCCGGTTTAGAGGGGATGTTCTTCGAAGTCGGAGTTCCGGTGGCACAAGGAGCCACGACGGCTCCACTTCCAACAAAAGCTGAGATTGAAAAGCTGATGGCAGTGGCTCCGAATTATGGAATCGAAATCAGAGTGCCGGGTCACTGAGTGTTGGCTTTCCGGTGGAGAAGTACGGCGTGAAATCCAAAAAAAGTAAATCTACCGCTGTCGGCTGAGAGAATTACCTCCGACGCACCCGTTGAAATGAAGACATAAAGGCTGACTTCTCAATGTGGGAGTCTGGCCGCAGGTTCCACAATCGATTGTTGATCTTGAAAAAAACAGAAAAAGAGTCTTATGTCTCACGCCATTCACCTGACGGAAACAGAAATCGTGGCTGGCATGGAGGAGGTGAGGAAATCTCCGCAGGACAACGGCTCACTCAACGCCATCGTTATTCGACCAGCATCCGATGACAGAATCAGTTTGGAACAATGCCGTCTCAGTCCTGAAGGTGGAACGGAAGGCGATGCGTGGGCACGAGGTTGCTGGCTGAAACTCCTTGATGGGCGTCCTCATCCTGATGTTCAAATCTGCATCATGAATTCCCGGATGATCGATCTCGTGGCAGGCGATAAAGATCGGTGGGAACTGGCCGGAGACAATCTGTTTGTTGATTTGGATCTCAGTCGAGACAACCTTCAGGCGGGCCAATTATTGCGCATTGGCGAATGTGTCATTGAAATCACCGAACAATCGCACAACGGATGTGCCAAATTCAGCCAACGCTTTGGCCCTTCGGCTCTCAAAGTCGTAAATTCTCCGACCGGAAAGGAACTGCGACTTCGTGGAATTTATGCCAAAGTCATCAAGGCTGGTGATGTGCGTTTGGGGGATCTGATCACGAAGGTTTGATTGCTAAAAATCAGTTGACTGCGGTTCCATGCTGAGTCGCACCAAGCAGTTTCAGATTCAGTGGCCCGCCTTTGTGCAGCATTTCGTTCAGAGCATCGTCAATGTTGGCGTGCGTAATGTCACCGTTGCTGCCACTTTCAATGTAGAACTGAATCGTCCGTCGCATGAGTTCCTTGATAAATGCTGCACTTACGCCCTCCGTTCGACGAACAATCTCAGTGACGATTTCGTTGGAGAGACCTGAATCGGGAGCGTAGAGCTGCACGAGTTTTGTTCGTCCGGCATCGTCTGATGATTGGCAGCGTTCTATCAAATGCCTGTCAGCGGTAAACGGCTCTGCGAACAACGGCTGATGTCACGAAGCCATTCTGTTCATCCACAGAAATGCTTTCACCACGTCCTTGAGGCACAGATGCGATCATCGTCGAGTTAACGACTCGCATTAAATCGGGATTCGGGCTGATGATTTTGGCCGTATGGAGGACGCCCACAAGTCCGTCGCCAAGTTGATTCATGCTGTTGTTGATGAGCATGATTTGATAAGACGTGTTGTCAAAGTCATCGATCGGCGTTTGGTAGGCAGCCAGTCGGTCCTGTCCATCAGAGAACATCGGGTTGAACTGATCCAAAAACTCAGCAGGAGTCATGCCAAGATCATGGGCACACTTTGAGTAGTCTGACATCTCCAGACGACTTTCAATCAATGACGGCTCATACCCCAGCATCAGGATCGACTCATCGGGGCCGCCGTCACGGTGAGGCTTGGTTGTCACCTGCTGGTCGAATCTGGTAAGCGACTGATAGACAAGTTCACGCCCTCGATAACTGCGTTCGAGTCGGTCAAATTCATTCTTTAGATCAATCATCAGCTGCCGCTGGGTTTCGGAACCACAGTCCGGGCCAAGGTTAATCAATGCAAATCCCGGCTGGGTGAAGTCAGTACGAAAAACACGCCGGTACACAGCTTCGGCTATATCACTCGGAGACTGGTTTTTCTTAGTCATGGCATCCTTCTGTCGGCCAGGTATCCCATCCAGACACTCCAATGGAAGAGGGGTTCAGTTTTCGGAATGCTTTCTGCGAACCTTTCCAGCCGGTCGGTGTCCGGTGACGGCAACCCAAACAATACCGGAGGTGCGTCATGCGAAACCAGAACCACGAAGACTTCAACGAACAGTCATTTTTTTGAGATCATGAGCAAACGCCGAAAGGGATTCCCGTCAGAAACGCAGGTGAAGCGTGGAGAACGGGTGGTCCACGGCGACAAAGTGCTTGAGGAAAGGCTCGGCAGAAACGATCTCTGCCCCTGCGGTTCCGGCCTACGCTTCAAAAGATGCTGTCTCAAGAAAGGCTGCTTTTGACGGCGTGAACCGGGACTACTTTTTTCAGGGACTGAACAATGCAGGCCCGTCCGGTTTAGAATAGCCGGACGGGCATTTTGTGTTCGATATCCATATGGAGCGGAGAAACGACAACGATGACGACCCTGCTGATGTCATCAAGACACACGGAAGACGATCAAGCTCTCTGGCGGGCTTCAGTCCGTCGTGGATGGTCCGTCGCACGTGCTCGTGGGATTCGTCTGCCGGACATCGACGATTCTGAAATTGTCATTTACGTCGAATCGCTCTACTCCCCAACAATCGCCAAGATGATCGGGCGGGAACTGCTCGGTGCACCGGAGAACTGGCTGGTAAATGTTCCACAAGAGTTTGCGAAACGAACAATCGCACTGACAACTTTGGGCGAGGCACGTAATCTGACCCAACCGGCATTCGTCAAACCCCCAAATGACAAGTCATTTGCCGCTCAGGTTTATGTTTCTGGAACTTGTTTACCCATCGAGTTCGACGACAACATGACTGTTCTTGTTGCCGATCCAGTTCAATGGGAGGTTGAGTTCCGTTGTTTCTGTCTCGATGGAAAAGTACAGACCCTTTCACCGTATCTGCGATCCGGCATCCTTGCGAAACTCGATGACTATAAAATGGCAACTGTGGAACAAACCACAGTCACAGAGTTCACGGAAAAAGTCGTTGCTGGTACAGATGCCTTTTCGCCAAGAGCGATTGTCATTGACGTTGGACGGATCAAGGGGAAAGGTTGGGCTGTGGTTGAAGCGAACGCTGCATGGGGTTCTGGAATCTATGGTTGCGATCCTGACGCTGTGCTCGATGTTATCAGATGGCAGTGGCCCAGTCCATTGGGCTGCTGATCTTGATGGAATCGTGCTGGAAATCTATCCGGCGAAATCAGCGGATGAAGTGGATGCGACAACCCGGCTGGGATTCGATATTGGTGACGCCGCTTCCGTGCTGGACGCATTGCGGTTGTCAAACATCGAAATCGTCAGTGATCTGAAACAAACCAAATGGGGCCTGCGAGCCGTTGTCTGGGATTCGGACGGACGCACTGTGGAATTGGTGCAACGTGATAGTCGATAGCCGATTCGGCCTTCGGCGGCAACACGACAATCAAGAGAGTGGAGATTGTTCAGCGAGACTGCGGCATTCTTCCTCGGCATCTGTGCGGCATTCTTCTGCCAACCATGTCGGCACATTGCCGTGACGAAACAGTAGTCGTGCAGCCGAGCAGCGACACATCTGACACGGAAGGTGCCGGTGCCGCTCACCGGGAAGATGGCCGGCTCAACTTCATTTACTCTTTCGAGGGCGAGCGGTTGAATTTCGTGCAATCGGGCAATTTCAGCCTCAAACTCCTTCACCTGAGCGATAGCCAGTCGTCTTGATCCTGTCAAATTCGGCCTTTAACCGTTGAGCCTTTGTCCGCGTAGAATCTCGCTTCTGCGTAAACTCAGCAATCTTCTTTTCTATTTCTTCGAGGCGTTGTCGAGCGGCGGACACTGCATCGCTTGTCATCGGAATTTCCATTGCTGGGCAGGGCATTCTGCTTAAGTAGGGGGAACCCAGTAAAGCGACTGAGGCATTACGATGCAAGCAACAGCGTAAACCATTTCGCCAGGTTTTCCGTCCCGGACGGTGTGATTCGGAAGACCCTGAGATCAAGCCGTGGGAACATCCATGATATCTATGACCAAGGTTGTTCAGACCTGAACGCACTTGAAACCTTCCTCAGACGGAATCGGGTTTCATACAGCAAGACGATCACGACAAAAGTGTTCTTCGAGCAACCGTACTTCGGCTCAGATATCAGTTTGCCTGAAATTCCGGCCGTGTGCGATGTCAAGAAGTGACCTGACTGCCCCGACAAAAAAAACGAGCCCTGAGGATTCCTCGGGGCTCGTTTTACTTCTGGGCGTTGCTATGTCGCCGATTCAGCGTCAATTGCGACATCGTCGGCGCTGGAAGAAGATTCGTCGCCACTGGTTTCACTGTCTGAATCCGAAGCTGCTTTCTTTGAAGCCTTTCATTCTGAAGGATCTGCAACAACTCCTGAACACTATGAGATCCAAGAACAGCAAGCAGATTCACTCGCCAACGAATGGGGATTCCCCGGAAGCGCTACGAGGCTGTCAAGGCGATCAAAAGTCATTTTTTGAAGATGCAGTGAGAGTGCTGTAATCTCACGCTCCGCTGTTTCGGCGATTCGGACGTTCCATTTCATTGAAGCGGAACTACCGTTTTCCTGCAAGAACTCGAGCCTTTACCGACTCCAGGTCAGAATACCGTTCATCAGCGAAATCGACTTCGGCCTGAAGGATGGCCATACCGTCAAAGCCTGTGTTTTTCGGCATCGAAAAGTGATCTCGAATCGCACTCACTGGGATGACCGGCCTTCCCTTCTGAAAGCTCTCACTCCACGGTCCATCATCGTGCGTCATTGCTCGCAATGCAGAAGCGGAGTAATCGCGAAATCGAATCCAGACAGATCGGACAAACTCATTTTCTGTTGGGTCTTTGATACCAAAATCCGCGAACTGTTCAGACTGTACTGCTGCTCCGACTCCACACCGATGACGGACCGCCGGAACGACAGGACCATGTTGCCATGCTTCGATTTGATCATCGAAGAGTGGTCTACCGCGCAACCCAAAGGAAAGTCCTTGAGCGAAGTACAAGAGTTTGTGTAGCTGCATTTGGGTAACAGCATCCTCGTCAACTCTTGCAAATTCGAGGAAGGCGGCGGCGACGTCAACGGCACGCATGGGGTGTCTACTGTGGTAAATGTGAGTAGATCAAATTCTGAAGATTATCGGTAAACCGCACTCGGGAGCAATTTCGGAATTCCAAATGACCTTCGGCGATTATTGCCGATAAACACCAAGAGTCAAACAGATACCGGGTGTCGCGACACCCGCAACGATGCTTTTTTAGAGATTTCCTGAACTTTTCAGCGACGCTCAAACCGCATAAAACACAGGAAAAGCATTCGAAACAAGGCTGCCAATTTCGCCTTTACGATCGGCTTGCCAATGTTTGGTATCCCATCAGCTGCGCCGGATCAACGACAGTGAATTCCCACGTTGGCAAACGAACTTTCTGCTCTTTGAACGCCTTCATGAGCGAGTCCAGTTCCTCTTTACCTGAAATGTCAAAAAGTGGAAAGAGGCGAGCAAAGTAAACCTTGGATTGTGAACGCGCGAACAATTCAAACGCATGGTTCTGGCGCTCGGTGTATACCAATGTGACCGGCCACCATACGTGCCAGGGTTCAGTCCTTTTGAGTCGATCCAGTGAATCTCGAATGAACAGAACGAAGTCAGCCTGCATCAGTTGGCTGAATGGTACGCCCGAATCATGCGACCGCTCATTGAGTAGGTCGGCATGGAGAGAGAGTCGATGAAGGTTGAGACGCTTGTTTCGGCCTTCAAGCAATCGGAGGTGTTGGCGCACGTGCCCGAATGACACCATGCCATTTGCATTGCGACTTTCTAGTGTTGGAACATAAAAGTGGGTTCGTAGCAGCGTACCAACGGCGTCGAATCGCTCGTGTTTTAAAAGAATTGCAATCGCGTATAAGGCGAGCGGCAGAAATGAATCTACCG
>JANOUN010001409.1:0-2072 GCA_031416875.1 Planctomycetota bacterium
CGTGAGCCGCAAGGCGCTAGCCGCGGGTGATTCGCCTGCAAAACCGGCGGCTAGCGCCTTGCCGCTCACAAAAACAGCGGTACTCAGACAGACTCCTGGACTTATTAAGCTGGGCAATTCAACGACTCGCGGTGGTTTATGCCTCAAAACATGCCGAATCATGCGTATCTGTATTCGTGAGAGTTCCGCGTCTTTCTTTCCATTCAGCCTAAATTAGCTGTCAGGATTCTTGTGGGTAGCCCCCGTTCAACGTTATGGCCAACTGTTTTGTGTGCCGTGTGCGGCTGCGTGCTGATGTCGAGCATGATCTGGATTGTGCTGACGGAACCTCGACTGAGCGATGGATTCTGGCCACGGGACATCGGCCAGGGCGTCGTCCGAGCATTTGGGGGAATGGCAGATTCTCGACTCGCCGATGGAGCGCCGATTAAACTTTCGTGGTTGTCCGTAGCGGTGCGACTGACGGCTGTGCTGATGCTGGCCGCAACAGCCTCGCTCATCTGGACGCGGTTGCGTGCGAGGAATCATGGCCCAGGAAAGACTGGCCAGCGAGTCCTGCCGGTATTTCTGCCAGCCATCAGAGCAGTTTCAAGGCCATGGTTACTCGCGGCGATCTGGCTTGTCGCATGGTTGCTTGTTACATCGACAAGCAACACCGGGCTGTTGAGTTTGCTGTTGTTCACAACACCGCTTTTGACCGCACTGATATGTGCTCTGTCACTTAACGGATTTTGCGATTCAATTGCAACTGCCGCTGCAGCAGCGTCTCCCATCCCGATCGGCAATGGAAGCACGACTCGCGGTCGGCAGGAACTGATGGTCGTGCTGCTGGCGGCCGTTTGCTGGGAAGCCACGTCGTTCGCGATGAACGAACGAATCTATGCTGGCCTGCTGGTGCCACATGGAGATTCGGCCATGTACGAAGAACATCTCTGGAACGTGTGGCACGGGAAAGGATTTCGCAGTTATCTGGATCAGGGTCTGTTTTTGGGCGAGCACATTCAGGTGATTCACCTGTTTCTGCTTCCGCTCCACAGACTCTGGCCATCATATCTGATGCTGGAACTGTTGGCATCGTGCTCGCTGGCGATCTGCGTCATTCCGATCTTTTCGATGTCCAAACGTCATTCCGGAAATTCACGAGCCGCCATGTGGCTGGCGTTGGCGTGGCTGCTGTTTTTTCCGATGCATTTTCTGGATATTGCGATTGATCTGAAAACTCTGCGCCCCAGTTGCTACGGACTTCCGTTTCTCTTCTGGGGAATCGATTTTGCCGAACGCCGCCGCTTAGTTTCGTCATCCGTGTGCTTCCTGATCGCGCTGACGACTCAGGAAGATTTTGCACTGGTTGTCGGATCGATTGGAGCTGTCTTGTTTCTGGTGGGACAACAGCATTCCGAGATCACATCGCCTGATGCATCGAAACGATTTGCGCGCTGGTCAATGGGATTGCTGTTGTTTTCCGTGGCCTGGGTGCTGCTCGCAGTGCTGGTGGTGATTCCTGCGTTTCGCGGTGGCGAGGCGGTCCATTACAGCCGCTACTTTGGGGATCTTGGAAACAGCCCCGGCGATTTGTTCCGCACGGCTCTGCATTCGCCCGGCAGGATCCTTTCGCAGCTTGTCAGTCTCAGAACACTGTTCTATGTTCTTGTATTGACCGTGCCGCTGGGCCTCAAGCCTCTGCGACGACCGATGTATCTGATCGCCGGCGCTGCCACGTTTGGTATGTTAAGTTTGATCCAGCTGGGGAACAGTGCCGCATCGACCGAGACCTCCGGTCTTGCCGAATTACCGCCGATCCCGTTCCATCATTTCCACGCTCCGCTGCTGCCCGTGCTGTTCTGGGCCGCAGCGGCCAGCCTGAGTTCAAACGGCTGTGTCAACCGGCGAGCCGGGAGTGTTAACTCCCGGATTGTTCCAGCCCGTGAGATCAGGGGACGAACGTCCCCCGCTCGCCACGCGGTGAGTGCAGCCAGACTGGCGTTCTTCTCCGCGGCGTTGACCGGAATTTCAGGTTCGCTCATGCCCGTCGGGGCAACATTCTGGTCGGACGATTCACCGTTCGGCTGGAG
>JANOUN010001410.1:0-4740 GCA_031416875.1 Planctomycetota bacterium
GCAACGCATCATTTTGAGGCCGACTAAATGTAGGCCGACTTCGCCGAAGTCGGCACAGCAGATTTCAGCGAAATCTGCTTACTTGTTTCGGTTGCGGGCGAAGCCCGCGCCAAGATTAAATCTACTATTCGTCCGACTCCGCCGCTTGAGACGTTGTGCCGTCTGCGTTCTGCTCAGCTTCCAGTTGCTTCAGATATTTATCCACCGAACTCTGCGACTGCGCCACGATTCGGGCTTTCATCTTATAATGGCCCCAGCCACACAATTCGGCACAGACGAGATCGTACGTACCAACTTCCAGGACGTCGAACCACACCGGAATTACCAGGCCGGGCACGGCATCTTGTTTCACGCGGAGCTGAGGCGAGAAGAAGGCGTGTTGCACATCCTGAGTCCGAAGATTGATGATGACGGGCTTACCGGTAGGTACATGCAGCTCGTTCACGTAATACAGATCACCTGGATTCTCTTCCGTTGTGAGTTCTGTCCCAGGTTTTGCGTAGCGAATACGCCACTCGAACTGTCGAGCGGTGACCTCAGCAATTTTGACTGCTTTTTCAGGGAACTTGGAAATCACGCGAATCTCAGCCAGAACATCCAGCTGTGACAAGGAAATGAACACCAGGATGAACGAAGGCACGATCGTCCACACGATTTCCAGCTTGTGACTGCCGTGAGAGAAAAATGCCTTACTGCCTGATTCTTTAGTGGCCCCCATCCACAGTGCATACCCAAGGGCGTATTGGGTCGCCACAAAGGTGATCGAGACAATGATCAGGATCAGGTAAAACAGACCATCGATCTGGATGCCGGTGCGGGACATCGGCGGGCCCGGAAACCACCATCCGCGCGAAGGTGCAATCACACAGGCAATGATTGCCACTGTCGGCCAGAAAAAGAAAAACAGAGCCCAGAACTTTTTCACGTTTCAATACTCCTGACAGGTCAGCCACCTGTACTCCTGAACGACTCGCAAAATCAATTGGCAGGTGGTGTCACGGCCGCCGGGGCAGCCACCGATTCAGCAACAGTTGGCGCAATCCCGGTGGCACCCGGATCCGCTTCAAACGGGATACTGAGTACGTAATTGACAAGGTGCCAGATATCTTCATGTTGCGGAATAGTGTTCTTGGACGCTGGCATCTTCGTGCCTTTAATCCCTGCGTAGATACGACTGAAAATATCAATCGGACGCCGTCCACCACGATACATACCCAGTTGCAGATTGCGAGGCTGATTGAGATTGTCCCAGATGTCATGCAGCCCAGGCTCGTTGTAAAGCTCGTTGGCTTTCTTTGGATTTGGTTCGAATGCAATCGTTTGAGGCCCATTGCCTGCTCCGCTGACACCATGGCAGTCGGAACATTTCAGTGTCGCGCTCAGAAACAATTCGCGGCCGCGCCGACGAGATTCCGGCGAGTCCGGAACGCGGGGCACTGACGGCACGATGGCAGCTTCTTCTGTATCAGCCGCTGACCAGATTTCTGCCAGCTCGTCACCCAGGGTGCTGGCAGATTCCTTCAGGTCCTCCGCCAGAAACTCATCAAGTTCTTTCTGAATGTCTGCCTTTTTTTCGCCACTCTTCAATCGCTCATCGTAGGCGCTCTGAGAAAAATCGCTCGACAATTGGGCAACCAGTTTTTGCTCGTATTCACCTCGCATTGCGAGGAATTTGACATACTCAATGATCGCGTGATGTTCATCATCTTTCATCAACAGAAATGACGGCATGTAGGTTCCTGGGATGCCGTACTTGACGATTCGCGACAAGTCATCCCGACTGGCCTTGGACATGTCGTTTGTGGATGTAAACTTGAAGACTCCGTTACGGTAATCGCGTGGTTTCGGGGTCATGTACCGAGCCGTCGGACCGTTGCCATCGCCGGATGTTCCGTGACAATGACTGCAATGCCGCATGTAGAGCATACGTCCGGACGAAAGCACAGCGCCACGATCGATCGCACAGGTATCCCCCGCTGCGATTTCCTTCCCGGGTATTGCAGCCAGCGTCGCTTGGCCGGTTTTGGCATTCCATTTCGCAACCTGCACGGTCTCACCGGAACACGCACCGGAGACAAATTGGACACTCACAGCCTTTTCAGGCAGTGCCACTCCTTCCTGGACTGTCAGTTTAACAAGCTTGTTGCCGTCTCCTGACTCGGCCACAGTTTCTACGGACGTGATTGTCCCGCCAAAATCGATGGGCAGTTTCTCCCATGCTTTCAGATGCTGCGGGTCGCCGAATCGATCATCCAGCAGCGTCTTCACGCCCGGATTTTCCTTTGTACCGGCCTGCGCCTCGCGCATCAGGGACAATGTCCCTTCGCTGTAAACGAACGACGATTCGTACGAAGAATCAGAGCACCCAGCGGTTGCAGCGACAACCGATAGTAAACCTGCGAGAGCCAGTGGCTTCAGACTGGGAGTCATTGACATTCCCAAACCTCTAATCACAAAACGAACAGAATTTCAGACGTCAAACAACGCTTCAGAGTTTCAGACGAGCGGACGGATAATCAATCTGCATTTCCGTCTTTTCGCCGCTCTTGATTTCCACAGCAAATTTTCGTTCCACATATCCACCGTCCGCCGCTTCATGCCATACGACAAATGCATGTTTCCCGGCAGGCAGGTCGGGAATTGTGAAGGCTCCATTTTCATCAGTCACCGCAGCGTACGGATGATCCACAGGGAGTTGATAAGCTTTCATCCATGTGTGAAAGTCGCATGTGATCGACAACGGCTCTGACTCGGTCTTGCGATAGGTAAACGAAAGTTTGCCTTCCCGGTCGCCAGGTGATACGCCGGCGTTGACCGAAGGATTAGTCTTGGGATTTGTATGCGTATTATGCGCAATCGGATCATCGCTCAATACTTTCACTTCCTGTCCGATTGGGATGATGACACAGTGCGGAAAGAAGCGGCAGTTTTTCTGGTCGAACATGAACGGTTCCGCCGGAGCGACCAGAGTTTTACCACCCTTGGGCGCCTTCTTCAGGTAAATGAAGACACCTTTCACCGCATTGCCATCACCCAGAACCAAGCGCTCATCGGGGACATCGACCGCTGCACAGACTGCAGGGTCCTTAATGTCAGCGCCCTTGGTGAACCGAGGCGGCAGTGGAGTCACGTTGCCAGTCATTACAACTTTTCCAGTGAAGGAGCCAGGTTCTCCACTGGCTGCAGATTCAGCGGATTCTGCAGGAGCTTCGGACGCTGCAACTGCCTCCGAATTCGCAGCTACAAAAGTGACATCAGGAACGACACTCGCGCCGCCGCCAAAGTCCGGCACGTCCCCGCATCCGGCTGATCCAGGCAGCAGGCAAATCAACATGATGACAGAAGTCTTCTTCATCGCGTTCACGTCACTCAAAGACAGATCCAGTTCAGAGCTGAGAAACCTTCGCATTACTTGTCATCTCCAATCGCAGCGGCCACTGACGAAGAGTCACCCGGCAATTCTGCTTTCGCAGTCGGGGGAGACGAATTCGAGTTTGTTCCGTCAATTGCGGCAGCCGCATCGGCAGGCACAGCATCGATCGCCGGTGCAGCGCCATCCGCCGGAACTGCACCATCCACGGGCGCTGCAGCTGGAGGTGCATACGTCGTTGGTCCGATGTCTTCCATCAGACGGGTGTAATTCAGCAGGGCATCACGCGTGGCTGTGACCTGGACGTCCGGATCCCCGCCAAACAAGTCAGGGAACTGCGTCAAATTGTTCTTCGGATAGTTCAGCGGCATCGACGTGTACGGTGTGATCCAGGTTGGCTTGTACAACCACAGTTTCACCCAGTCCGCTCGCAGGCGATTCTGCACGACATTCAGATTTGGCCCCTGGATATCCTTCACTGGATCGGACACTTTGAATTTGCGGCCTCCAAGTGAGTGACATTTCACACACACAGGACCATTCAGTGCCTTCCATGATTCTCCAAGATAAGTTTCGCCGTCCTTCAGCAATCCTTCATGAGCCAGGTCTGCTTCGCGTGCAGCCAGGTATTCAACGTCCTTCGGTGCCTGTTCCTGATAAGGGAACTCAGCACCATCCACTGCCGCGAAGTAATTCGCCAGCGTCTGAGCCTCCTTTTCGCTCAAATTGAACTTAGGCATCCGCAGTACGGTCGTATAACGCAGCTTTGTCGGCTCCAGCAGGAATTGATAAAGCCACGGTGTCTGCACCTTGAAGCCTTCCTGATACAACGGCGGCGGCGAAGCCTGCCATGCCAGCGAACGATTTCCGCCAGTCTTTGTTTTCATCAGATCTTCAACCAGCCATTCCGCAAAATCTCCACCACGGCCAGCCTGATAATTGACAAGCATCTTTTCCGTAAATGTCACGCGATGCCCCGGCAGTAGTCGTTTGGCCTCGGCACCAGTGCCAAAATCGGCAGTCTCCCATACGTCGAAACCATACTCGCGGAACTCAGGATCTTCTTCTTCAGGATCGGGCTTCGATGCGATGAAACCATGGAGTTTCACAATCGGAAGAGTTACCTTTTCTTCATCAACGACGTAGGATTGCTCTTCACCCGTCAGAGCCTGATGAGGAGGTCGCAGTTGCAGCAACATTGCCAGACCATTCTCGTGGTCTGCGGGAGTCATTTCTGTGGCCGTGATATCGTCGAGTTTCGTGGCATACGTCATCTGGGGCAGTTCGACCACATGACATCCTGTGCAGTTGTACTTTGCCAGCAGGAATTCGCCTTCCAGACGATTCTTTGCCCGTTCATCAGGTGTATA
>JANOUN010001411.1:0-3244 GCA_031416875.1 Planctomycetota bacterium
ATTGCGATTGACCCACTGAAATTGAGGCATTTGCGCCTGATGAGAAACCGACTGAGCCGCCAAAAAGCCCATCGGATCACGATCATTACGCATCGACGACAGACTTTGAACCATCGTCACAACTGCCAGCGACAACGCACACACACTCAACGCCACAACCTGCAGATTGAACTTACGGGCAACGCGTGGCGATGTGTTACGTCGAGTAATTTCCCGCGACAGCGACGGCCATACAGATCTGGACTTCACGCTGCCCAACGCTACTGCCGGATCATCCCGCAATATCAGCAGTGTACTCATTGCCCTGGACATCCCTGCGTGGTACGAACGGCAATCGCCGCACTGTTCCATGTGACCAGCCAGCTGATGCTCTTCTTCCGCACGCAGGTCATCACCCACGTCAAGATGAATCAGATGTCTTGCTTCAGAACAATTCAAACCCATCTCGCTCATGTCTCACCCTCCACCAGGCGTGTTTTGTCCGCGCGTCGTTCACGTCGTTCCCACGCTTCACGGAACATTTTTCTTGCCTCAGCCAGTCGCCAGCGGATTGTCGCTTCGCTGCGATCTGTGACGGCCGCCACATCCGACGTGCAAAACCCTTCAAGATCCCTCAAAACGAGAACCGTGCGATACGCTTCCGGAATCTCAGCCAGCACGACCTGAACTTCCTGTGACAAGTCCAGATCCTTACGAGGATCGGCCACCGCCGGATCCGGTGTCCGATCTTCTCCGGCGTCTGTAAACAATGCCCACCTGCCGCGTCGGCGGACTTTTCGCAGATGATCGTAAGTCAGATTCACTGCCAGTCGAAACAACCAAGGCCCAAACCGTCGAGCGGGATCAAACTGATCCATGCGTTCAAACGCTCGCAGGAAGGATTCCTGAACCAGGTCCGTCGCCATTTCCAGATCCGGAATAAAACGACGGATGACTTTTAGAACTCTCCGCTCGTAACGCTGAACCAGTTCTCCGAAGGCATCGTTATCCCCGTTTCGAGCCGCATGAACAAGACGTACTTCACTCTCCGACGGAACTCCACCATTTTCTGATGAATCCTCGGAATCAAGTGATTGATCTTCAGCGTCCGATTCGGACATTGTCCACATTTTCGGGCTTCTCCTGCGTGATCTACGCAGTCTTGCACCGCTCCGTTGGTGGGAATTGTTGGGATTTTTTATGGAATCGGCAGCGACCATCGTCAAACGGCAAAGAATATCAAATGTTCGTAAAAGTGTTGAGTCCAACGAATGAGCGATTTGGAGGTTGCTGCGACGCCTCGTCAATTTCGCACTGGCGCGACGCAGGGTGTCAGCCTAATGGCACTTGGTTTACATGCGGGAGCCGTCGAGTGTCGCCTTTTGCTCTGCAAAAGCGGCGTTTCTTTCGCGGAGCGAAAGACGACAATCCTGAAATCAAGTGACATTGGGTGTCAGCCGACGGTGTGGAGTCGCCTAAACCTCAACCGGTCCCCAAAGCTGCCGCTTGAGTTCACGAACCGTTGACTCCGGATCTTCAGAGCCGACGACACTCGACGCCAAAGCCACTCGAGCCCCCCCTGCCTGCCGCACTTCATTGAGGTTTTCGATACCGATCCCACCGATCACAAACGCCGGAATTTGTACATTGCGGGAAACTTCCCTGACCAGCGCTAAGCCGGGAAATTCAGAAAATGATTTAGTCGCCGTTGGAAACGTGGGACCGACGCCGATGTAGTCCGCGCCACCCCTCTCGGCCGCCAGAGCCTGCTGAAGGTTGTGCGTTGAAATGCCAAGAATCTGATCCGATCGCAGGATCCCACGCGCGTCTGAAAGCGAGAATTCGTCCTGCCCGACATGCGCACCATCGGCATTTGCTGCTACCGCCACGTCGGCTCGGTCATTCACAATAAACAGACAGCCGGCACCGAGACACGCATCCGCCGTCCAGCGAGCGCGACGCAGGAGTTCGCGATCGTCCAAATGTTTTTCTCGCAACTGCAGCACATCCGCGCCGCCGCG
The DNA here is from genome assembly GCA_031416875.1 of Planctomycetota bacterium. Classification (GTDB taxonomy): domain Bacteria; phylum Planctomycetota; class Planctomycetia; order Planctomycetales; family Planctomycetaceae; genus SXXK01. Next base: position 2,001 of record JANOUN010001411.1, read on the forward strand.
AAGGGTCGCTTCAACAACCCGCTGCCACGGAAGTCGACACCCGGATTCGGTAATCAGGACATACAGCACGGCGTTCTGTAATTTCTGAACGCGGGCTTCATGCTGGTCCGGCGACGGGGCCGTAACGGCAACACGGGTGAGTTGTTGCTGCAGCGTGTAGCTGCGATAACGAATCTGTTTGATCATTCCTGCAAACGCGGGTGCGATGAGTTTACCGTATTCTTCCAGCGAACGCAGTGCTTCCTGAACTCTCCGACTGTTGGCAGTCACGACGTCCGAGATGTCATTGCGGATTGATTCGGCAGCGGTGGAAATCTGAGTCCCGACGTCATGTGCCGTATCGCGATGCAGCAGCAACTCCGCATGGATTGTCTCAATTGAGTCTGACTCACGATTGCAGCATTTTAGCTGTGGCAGCAATGCTTCAGTCGCGACAAGTTCATGCCGCAAGGCTTTCAGCTGCTCGCTCAGATTTGCATCATTCCGCACAAATCGAGCGTAGTCTTCGAGCACCCGCAGGCCTTCCCGACTGCGATTCAGATTGGCGTCCAGAATACGCCACACGGCGTCTGATCTGTCCACCGGTGTGTCGTTGCACCGGGAGACCGACGTCGCCGGGCTTTCCGACCAGTGGAGGTCAAAATCAATCGGAAGCGATGGGCCCGTGACGGTGGTGTCCAGGTTCAGCTCCGCCGCGATTCTGCTGCGATCCACTCCGTCATCAATGAACTGATTACGCAGCAATTCATTCGACTCAAACACCGCAATCAGCAAATGTGCGCTGGAGATACCGGCGGCATTGGGTTCGTGCCGCGCCAAAAATGCCGCGCGGTCGAGAATTTGAATAAGTATCTGCGGATCATCTGGCTCGACCGATCGCGGTCCATGTGTTGAACATTCATCAGGATGGATGACTGCATTCGATTGCAGATGCACGGTCGCTTGCTCAAGAGCCTGCGGAGAATGCCTGGATGTCAGCAATGACTCGACTGAGATGCCGAGTCGCTGCATTGCCGCCGCAGCCAAGGATTCATCCTGCAGCAATGCGAACATGAGAAAGTCACACCACGTCTGCGGCGCAGCCGCTCCCGCGGCCATTCGTCGGCACGACGCGACAGTTCGTCCGGCAGCGGGTGTCAAAGACTCTTGCATGGTGTTCTTTTAAGGGTATTTGCACTGCAAGTCGAGTGTTGTGGCACTGGCAACCACGGCTGGCCAGTTATTGACGATGCGCAATCTGTAGG
>JANOUN010001412.1:0-3396 GCA_031416875.1 Planctomycetota bacterium
GACCGAGGGGTCACAAACGGGTTGGGAAACCGTCAGCTTCGAAGCGGCGCGCGCCCGAGATGAAAGGCGCAGGGCTGCAATTCCTGCGTTTCCCGTACCTTGGACATTCATGTCCGAGTCCTGGCCAAAAAGCATGCAACCGCCATAAGTCGGACGAGGCACAAAACTCTTTACTTCGAAGCCGTTGCGCCATGCGACGGACATGAATGTCCATCCTGCATTGCTGCGTTTTCAGTTACACCCGGAAATCCTGCGGACCGCACCCGCGACACCGATAGTGACCTGTGCCATCCGATCATAGTCCAGTGTGTCCGGTGTATCGGTCCATTGATGATAATTTGGATTTCGCAGAAAGCTGGTGTCCGTCAGCATCAGTGCCGGAAATCCCTGGAGCCAGAAACCGCGATGATCGGAAAGATGAATCTCAGGAATTCGTTCAGGCAGCACGATGGAAAACAGCGGAAAACGTGTTGCCTTTTTGAAACCACGTCGAAACTGCCAGCATAATTTCCACGAACGAGGGTTTGCGACCGCCGCCAGAAAATTGCCTCGCGAAGGAAACAGACATCGCAGCCATTTTGGGATTGCCGCTGGCACCTGTTGAGAATTCCTCCCGTCGACAAAGTAGCCGACCATCTCCAGGCACAGCATTGCGACGACATTTTCACGACGATCCGCGCAGCCCTGTGCATGAATCATGCTGCCCATTTCGCCGGTATGAAAGTACGGTGATTCCTCGCAGGCAAAGGCGACGAATCGGACCGTCCGTCGCGGAGCAAACCCCTTCAGCAGCCGCGCCGTTTCAATCAACACGGCCACTGCCGAACCATTGTCGTCAGCACCGGGAGTCGTAGGTGTGGAATCATAATGGGCACCGAGAATGACAATCTCGTCTGGGCGGTGAGTTCCCGGCATGTTGACCACCAGGTTGTCGATGGGCTGGCCATCAATATCGTATCGTTCTCGTGTGACTGTGAGTCCGAGTGCCTTCAATTCAGACTCGATGTATGCAGCCGTTGCCTGCATTGTGCCACGCTTGCCAGGAAACCGCGGCCCGATGACGCTGGCCAACATATCTACATGACGAAACAGACGCTCTGGAAGTGTCGGGGAGAATTCCTGATCTGAACAGGAATGACCGGATGCCATGGTGCGAATCCAGGGAATGGCGATTACGTGCTTTGACGATGCGTTTTTCAATGTGTGCTGGCGTGGTTCAATGTAGCAGAATACGGGCACATGCAAAAAACGTCCAGGTCATCGACAGAATGCCCGAGAACTACGTGTACGTCGGCTGGCTTGCGGTCCTCTTTCCAAACGCGAAATTCATCTACTGTTTCAGTGGAGCCCGATCCTTCAGAGCCAGAGCCTTCAGGCAGGACCCTCGGATCACGCGAACCCGCTTCGCCCGCATTTCCGCCATTTCACGGTGATAACCTTGATTGCGTGGCATTCAGCCACCGCCGAGATACAATCCAGCCCCTTGGGGCGACATGGTCGTTGGCCAGCGGTCTCCATAGCGACGATCGAACAAGGTCAGAAACACATTTCCGGCCCCGGCCCCTTCAACAAACGCCACTCATGCCTGACCTCAATCCGGAACAAGTCGCCCGCCAGCAGATTGATGCGCAGCTCGTCGCATGCGGCTGGCTCGTGCAGGACTACAGGGCCGTTGATTTTTCTGCCGGGCGCGGCATCGCCATCCGGGAAGTGCCGCTCACAACTGGCCCCTGCGATTATCTTTTGCTGGTCGATCGCAGAGCCCTTGGCGTGATTGAAGCCAAGTAGGTCGGCACAACGCTCTCCACCGTTGCCGACCAATCAAGCCGGTATGCTTCCAGCCTTCCGGAGTTTCTCGCCGCAGGAGCCACCGGGCCACTTCCGTTCCTCTACGAATCCACTGGGGTCGAAACCTGGTTTCGCGACTCCCGCGACCCGGACACCCGCTCCCGCCGTGTCTTTGCATTCCATCGCCCCGAAACGCTCGCCGACTGGGCCGCGGAGCCCGACACCCTTCGCGGCCGGCTTGCCAGGATGCCGAACGAACACCCACTCGTCACGAACGGCATGCGCGATTGCCAGATTGAAGCCATCACCGGTCTGGAAGATTCCTTCGCCCACAACCGCCCGCGAGCCCTCATCCACATGGCCACCGGAGCGGGCAAGACGTTCACGGCCTGTGCCATCACCTATCGGTTGATCAAACACGCCAAGGCGCGACGCATTTTGTTTCTGGTCGATCGAGCCAATCTTGGTGAGCAGGCCCGCGATGAATTCCATCGATACCGCACGCCTGACACAGGTCGCCTGTTCACCGAGCTTTACAACGTCCAGCACCTCACCTCGCCGCACATCGACGACGTCTGCCGCGTCACCATCTGTACCATCCAGCGGCTCTACTCCATTCTGCGCGGCGAAGAACTTGCCGAAGGTGCGGACGACATCTCCGGCGCGGAACTCGCCGCCGCCCTTGGCAGCACACGCACCCGCGACATCGCCTATAACGGGATCGTGCCCATCGAAAAGTTCGACTTCATCATCTGCGACGAATGCCATCGGTCCATCTACAACCTCTGGCGACAAGTGCTGGAATATTACGACAACTTTCTGACCGGCCTCACCGCGACCCCCGCGCCGCAGACCATTGCCTACTTCAACCAGAACCGCGTCGCCGAATACAACCACGAACGAGCTGTCACCGATGGCGTCAACGTCGGTTATGACGTCTACCGCATCAAAACCAAGGTCACCGAGCAGGGCGGGAAAGTCGAGAAAGGATTTCTCATCGACCACCGCAGCAAGGCGTCCCGCAGGGCCCGCCAGGAAGTGCTCGCCAACGATCTGGACTACACGCCGGCAGACCTCGACCGCTCCGTCGTCGTCCCGGCCCAAATTCGCACGGTTCTCAGCACCTACCGCGACGTCGTCTTCACTGAGCTGTTCCCAGGCCGCACGCTCGTACCCAAGACGCTCATCTTTGCCAAAGACGACTCCCACGCCGAAGACATCGTCCACATCTGCCGCGAGGTCTTCGGTAAGGGCAACGACTTCTGCAAAAAGATCACCTACCAGGCCAAACACCCCGTCACTGGCAAACCCGCCAAGTCCAGGGAACTCATCAAGGAATTCTGCCTTTCTCCCACGCTCCGCATCGCCGTCACCGTGGACATGATCGCCACCGGCACAGACATCAAGCCCCTCGAAGTCCTGGTCTTCCTGCGCGATGTCCGCAGCCGGGTTTACTTCGAACAGATGAAAGGCCGCGGCTCCCGAGTTCTCTCGCCGACAGACCTGCAATCCGTCTCCGGCGAAGACGCCCGAGCCAAAACCCGGTTCATCATCGTGGTTGCCGTGGGAGTGTGCGAAAGCGACAAGACGGAGTCCCGACCGCTCGAC
>JANOUN010001413.1:0-3150 GCA_031416875.1 Planctomycetota bacterium
CTTCAAAGACATGCCGGGCTTCCTGCGCGAGGGCGTCTTCCGCGAAGAAACTTCGCGGTTCCAGAGGAGCCTGAAATGACACCGGCGACTGGTACATTTTCGTTTTCGAATCATGTTGATAGAAACTGGACTCATCCGTTCACAAGGACGTACGACTGTCAACTCCCTGCCTTCAGCCATCCGGTTCGATATCCATTCACTGTGAGCAACCGATCCCCATTGTGGCCCTGAAGCTGGAAGTCCCAGACAGCTCCGGAGTCTGAAACGTGTGACTGCTGGATGCGGACGATGCAGGGCTCTCCAGGGTCCGGCAGTCGACCAAATTCAATTTGATCGAATCGCACGGGAAGACTCGACATCTGGTGCCGATGGAACGCAGCGTATCCGACCGCACACAGACATGCATCCATCGTCGAGCAAGGCACCGTAAAGCCCTTAGCGCGTGAGCTGCCGAACAACTGGACGGGAGCAGAAGCGGCGATACGTCCAAAGATCGTCTGTCCATCATCGGCGATTTCGCGAAGCTCCTGCAGTTCCGGGCCGTGGTACATCAGGTCCTCCGGAGTCGCGTACGTGATTCGTTTCCAGACAGAGTTCGCGGGTAGTTGAAATGCCGTGGCTGAAGAGCTGCGGCGAAGAACGTCTGCTCGAATGTCAAAGACAGCCCGGAAGAATTCACGATCTTCTTCAACCATTCGGCCATCACGTCGGCGCACGTCGGCCAGCAGTCGACATTCAATCGCCCCTTCTGCGGTCGGACGCGTCTGCACCGTGACGGCGAGTGGATCGTCGGTCGAAAAACGAATCGCCTGCAACGCCTGAGCCTGCGTACAGATCCCCACATTCGTATTGCCGGTTCGTGCCCGAACCGCTTCGGCCATCAATTCCAGTGCGACGACAAACGGCAACGTCGCTCGCCCCCGAACGCGGTGCTGTGACAGAAAGCGGTCTGACAGAGGGTTCAGGGTGACAACACTGGAACAAATTCCGTCCGACTGCTCGTTCACACCTGATGGAAGCAGCGGCAGAGAGACCTTGCCCGAGACGGAATCGGTCGATGACACACGATCCGCCGGAAAGAACTTGCGAAAGTAGCTGTCATCCGTAATCAGGACTTCAGGTTCGTTTCCACCAGTCTCCAGCTCGCGCATGAAATGCGCAATCCCCTCAGCAGCCGGCATGAACTCCATGTCGATCATTTCCAGAGCCAGTCTGGCTTCCGGCTTGGTCGCCATGCCGATGTCTCCCCAGGCATGCCAGTGAAATGTCAGACTGCGAACGGCAGGCCGCTGACTGCGATAGCGATCGACGATCTTCGCCATCATGTCGTTGGCAAGTGAATAGTCGGTGTGTCCGTTCGCACCGAAGCGTCCACTGATGGAACCGAACGTAACGAACCATTCGAGCGGGTCTGAGTCTGTGGCCTGCATAAGTGCCAGCGAGCCGTCGATCTTGGCTCGCAGACATTTTTCGACCTTATCAGGCCGCTTACGGTCAAATCTGGCATCCTGACCGGCTCCGGCTCCGTGAATGACACCTTGAACAGGGCCAGCCTGCTGACGGATTCTCCGGATCGTGTTTTCGACAGCCGTGAAATCAGCGACATCGCAGCAATGGTATGTCGCGAGAATTCCCTGTTTCCGGCATGCTCGCAGAGTTGCATCGACCTCAATCGCCTTCTCGGTGTTGCGCCACGCCTCAACGGGATTTTCGCCGCGGGACGATGCGTCCTGCATGATTTCCCGCCGAACACCGCTGCGGTCATGAGTCACCTGGCGGACAAATTCATCGCTCAGATGCGGGACCGGGGCTGTGCCGAGCAGATGCAGTTTCAGGTCGTATTTTTTTGCCAGCGTCATCGCAATCACGGCCGTGATGCCTCGGCCTCCACCGGAAACAATCCATGTACCACCACGAGTGATATTCTTCCGGGGAGCGGAACCAGTCAACGGCGACGGCACAGCCTGCACACAACATCGTTCAGGTTCAGTTGCGCGAGGCGAAGACCGAAACGCGATCTCCATATCATAGGACGGAACTGCCAGTTCCTGCAGCACACCGCTGGTGATGTCCTGATGCGACATGTTGCTCGCCACATCAATCACTTTCATCGGAGTCGTCCTGAATCCTCGCATCCAGGCCTCGATCAGCATCGCTTTCACCAGCCCGCCGATCGCTTCAATTGACTGCACGTTCCGGCCACTGAATCCATAGTCACCACCCAGCCGAGTCACCGCCACAACGCTGGCATTTTCCATTTGATTGGTATCAATCGTTCGCTGCATCCACAGCTGACAGATGCGGAACGGAACTTCCAGCGCCGCTGGTCGACGCTGTTTCCAGTCTGCTTCGGTCAGGCTCTTCATGGAACCGTCATCAAACGCGGTCGCCAGAAAAAGATGCGGTGTCGCAGTCTGCTGCCACAGGTCGCTCAGCGCTTTCTCGATCGATGCGATGGGGGCCGAGGTGCTGAGGACAATCGCCGTCTGACCCAGTTGCCGGATGCGGTTCGCCAGTGATTCCGCGAGAGCATTCGCACCAAGGATCAATGCGGCTCCGTGCAGTGTCGGCCGGAGTGGCATACCGCCGCGCCGTGGAGCTGGGACGACTTTCAGTGCATAGCGGTAAGTTTGACGTTTGGAGGAGGTGTCGGCCACGACATCGTTTGTTAGGCCGCTCGTTGTTGATTCCACTGCAGCGTCGGCTGTCTTTGTGAATGCGGGATTCCGACGATCCCGCAAAACGGCTGCAGCAAACCGCACAGATGATTCCGCGACTCTCGCACCGGCGGCGACGCCCTGCAAATGTGCCGATTCAAGAGCATTCCAGTCGTGTTTCGCAACGGGCGCAGTGACCGGCTGATGCACGAGCGATCGGAGCGCTGCACGGATTTCCGTGCGATACGTTTCTCCCAGCCGTACCCCGCCCTGCCCTGCGGCCTCTGCCGACTGCAGTGCGCCATTGATTGGAGTGAACCACTCGGAAGAGATTTCATTGATCGGATCTGTTCCGCGAATTTCATTCAGGCGGACTCCGACCAGGGAGTGTTCGGCGACAATGGGAATGCTTCCTGGTGTTACCGGCAGGTCTTCTTTGCGGCCAACGTACCCGGGGGCTGACGCCACCCGGCTCGCCGGATTGTTGTTGATG
>JANOUN010001414.1:0-2410 GCA_031416875.1 Planctomycetota bacterium
GCGGATTCGCCTACGCACTCTCGGAGAAGTATTACGTCGGATCCGTCGTCGCAGAATATACCCCCGTCGTCGGACCGTCCAGCACAGCCGCACACATGTTCGGGACGTTGCCCACTTTGTCCAGTCAAGTCGCCTTGAAGTTTGATATTGGCATGACCAATGGCTCGCCAAATCCGAACAACTCAACTCAACTCAGGTGCTCAATGAACTCAACGTATTGCCACAGACGCCAATCTCAATTCAACTGAGAACTTTATCGGATTTCAACAATCTGAAAGATATGACGTGGAGCCCATACGTCGATTTTTCATATTGATCGAAGCACTCAGTTCGTTGGCATCTTGAATCTGCGAAGCTGGTCTGCTCGAAATGTGCGTACAAGGAGATTTCGATGACGATTCTTAAGCAAACAGCCTGCAGCATCGCTGGACTGCTGCTACTGCTTCGTTGTGGATTGATTGAAGCAGATGATTTGTCCATTCGCTCAATGGAACTATCGCGCAGAATGTTCGCTCCGATCATCGTCGTTGAGTATGCCGACTTTGAAGGTGAGTTTCTTGTTGACACTGGCGCAACATTCACCACGGTCTCGGGGCCGAAGTCCCTTATTGAGAACCCGAAGACGAATTGGACGATCACGACTGCCGGTGCATTAACGCATGGCGGTGCAAGGCTGATCAAACAAATACATGGTGTGGAAGTGAGTGCGTTTGGATCGCCATCCACACCGACAGTGCTTTCTTTCCGTGAAGAACTCGCAAAGTCGAACTCAACTATCACAGCACCGCACATTCTCGGCCATCGGGAATTTGATCGGCTGGTGATTCATTTCAACCTGCGACTTGGGATCTGCGAACGGACGGATCAGGAATCCATCGAAAAGTCCGCCACGCTCTTACCGATCAGAGACGATGAGACGTATCCACACGCTCCGAGTGTAGCGATCGATCTGCCAGGGTTCGGTTCAAGAAACGTAATCTTTGACACCGGCTCGTATTTCTTTCTGACGTTGAAGAATGAGAGAATTCTGCAACTCAAGCGTGCAGGAATACTAAGAAACGCGGGAACTCTAAACGGCTCGAGTTTTGGCAAACTCGTCCAAGTCAGGACGTTCATCATCAAGTCCGTCGAAATTGGAGGATATATCTTTCAGAACGTGGAAGTGCTCGAAAGCGAAATGGAGACTCTCGGTCGCGGCTTCATGGATTGTTTCGACGTGTTTTTTGATTCTTCTAATCGCAAGATTTGGCTGAAGCCATTGGAAACGGAATGGCCGCGGCGGATACCTCCTGATGCCAGCGGCCTGATTCTTTCTTACCGCGATACGGACCTGCTACTGGTCGTCCGCATGGAACCTGAGAGTGCGGCGATCCCCAGCGGTCTTCAGGAGGGCGACCGAGTCTTGTCGTTCGACGGTAAGTCACCGAAAGACACGTCGATGCGTGCCATGCGAAAGAAACTCACCGAAGCGGGTTCGACCGTCAAACTGAAGATCCTCCGTGACGGCAAAGAACTCGACATCGATCTGCCGCTCAGCCGTTCATACGAGTATCCTCCGAAATGGCCGGAACTCAACACCGACGCTGACGATTTTTTCAAGTCCCTGCAAGGCGAAAAGAAGCCTGTGGGAAAGTGAACGGCACGTCTCAGTGATCGACGCACAACTGGCCAGTTATTGAGATGAGCAATGGTGTCAGCCCACGCGAAGAATATCTTTCACGACCTGACCATGTACATCCGTCAGGCGGAAATCGCGGCCCTGGAAGCGGAACGTGAGTTGTTCGTGGTTGATTCCCAGCGCGTGCAGGATCGTTGCGTTCAGATCGTGAATATGGACGGGCTTATCGACGACGTTGTAACTGAAGTCGTCAGTTTCCCCATAAACCTGTCCGCCCTTGATGCCTCCGCCTGCCATCCACATTGTGTAGTTGCGAGGATGATGATCGCGACCGTAGTTATCTTTGGTCAGTGTCCCCTGACTATAAACCGTGCGGCCAAATTCTCCACCCCAGATCACCAGCGTATCGTCCAGCATTCCGCGCTGCTTCAGATCTTTTACCAGGGCAGCACTCGGCCTGTCGCAGGCAGGAGCCATTCCTCGAATCGCGCCCGGCAATCCGCCGTGATGGTCCCAGCCTCGCAGGAAAACCTGAGTAAACGGAACGCCGCGTTCTGCCATCCGCCGCGCCAACAGACAGTTGTAGGCGAACGTACCTGGTTCTTTGACCTCAGGGCCGTACATGTCGAGCACGCTCTGCGGTTCGTTTGAAATGTCAGTCAGCTCGGGAACTGACGTCTGCATCCGAAATGCCATCTCGTACTGTGAGATGCGTGATGAGATTTCCGGATCACCGACTTTGTTGAACCGATCCTGATTCAGCTCTGCCAATCCATCGAGCATTCTGCGTCG
>JANOUN010001415.1:0-11281 GCA_031416875.1 Planctomycetota bacterium
AAGTTCGACCCGATCACCAATCGCGATTACTACGGCCTGTACGGCATCTTTCACAGCACGCGTTATCCATGGCCGGGAATCGAACTCGACAAACGGCAACGCGATTTCGTACCGCTTGTCCCTCCGGAGAAGCAACTTGAGATGGAACAGGCCCTCGCCGCCAGGGTGAAAGAGCAGTCTCGACTGGATGACGACGTAAAGAAACTCAAAGATGCACTGAAGAAATCCTCTGACGGGGAGAAGGAGGAGGCGAAACAGAAGTTGCAGGATGCAGAACGCCGTGCGAAGGATTATCTCGAACAGCCTCCACTCTTTGAGACCGCCTATGCCGTGGCAGAAGCGAAAACACGAGAAGACGTTGCCATTCAGCTCAAGGGAGATCCAGCCCGCCCAGGAGATGTTGTTCCACGACATTTCCTTACAGTCCTCGGAGGCAACGAGTTACCGTCGGACGCGGATGTCAGCGGACGCGAACAGTTGGCGGAATGGATTCTGGCGGCGGAAAACCCACTGCCGGCGCGTGTCATGGTCAACCGAATCTGGCAACATCATTTTGGACGCGGTCTGGTGCCGACGCCCAATGACTTCGGCAAGCAGGGGAAGCCACCGACGCATCCGGAACTGCTGGATTATCTGGCCACGCAATTCCGGGCAAACGGCTGGTCCATCAAATCAATGCACCGACTGATCATGCTCTCCCGATCCTATCGGCAGTCTTCGGCACGGGATCCGAGGGCCATTCTGCAGGATCCGGCAAACGAATGGATGGCAGGTTTTTCCCGTCGTCGGCTCGACGCGGAGTCGATTCGGGATACGTTGCTGGTACTCGGAGGAAACCTTGATCTGTCGCCCGCCGGCGCGCATCCGTTTCCGCCGCAGAACTCATGGGACTTTACGCAGCACAAGCCGTTCAAGGCCGTATACGAATCCCATCACCGCAGCATTTACCTGATGACGCAGCGGATTCAGCGGCATCCGTTTCTTGCAATCTTCGACGGGGCCGATCCTTCAACCAGTACGGCCGCCCGAATGATCAGCACCACGCCGTTGCAGGCGCTGTATCTGCTCAATGATCCTCTGGTTCATGAACAGTCGCGACGTGTTGCCGAGCGAATTATGGCCCATTCCGCTGATCCTGCGTCCCGCGTGACGTTTGCCTATGAACTGCTGTTCGCTCGCCCGCCGGAATCAGAGGAGCGGACCTCCGCAGAAGAGTTTCTGACCAATGCTCGCAGGCTCCTGCGGGATGACGGCGTCAAAGACGAGCAGATTGACGCTGAGGCATGGCGGTCCGTTGTCCGCGGCCTGTTTCGACTGAATGAATTCGTTTATCTGGATTAGAGTCCGTACATGTCCACAAACTCCACCAACACCGGAATTCCCCGTCGCGAAATTCTCCGCTCCATGGTCGGCGGCTCGCTGCTGATGCCGGGTATCTTGTCGGAGTTACTCGCTGCGGATGTCTCACAAGCTGACGATCCGCTTTCCCCCAGGCCCACTCACTTTCCGGCAAAAGCGAAGCGTGTCATCTTCGTTTTTTCCAATGGCGGCGCGTCGCATATGGACACGTTTGACTATAAGCCGGAACTGTTCAAAGCCGACGGAAAAATGATGGGCACTGGTGGTGGGTTGTCCAACGAGCATCGCGTGTTGCTGAAACCGCTGTGGGAGTTTCAACCTGGTGGCAAGTGCGGGACGCTCGTCAGCGACCTCTTTCCGTATCTGCGAGAACGCATGGACGACATCTGCGTCATCAAATCCATGAACGGCAACGACAACGAGCATTACAACGCCACGCTCGGCATGCACACCGGTTCGTTTTTCTTTTCGCGTCCCAGCATCGGATCGTGGGTGAGTTACGGTTTGGGGACCACGAACCAGAATCTGCCTTCGTTTATCGCCCTCGCTCCTCAGATGCCGTACGCCGGGACTCAGATTTTCAACAACGATTTTCTGCCGGCGTACCATCAGGGCGTGCGCGTGGTGGGAGGGAAAGAGCCGATCGCCAATCTGAACCGCCGTTCAACACAGCGGGGACTGCAGGAACTTGAACTTGGCCTTGCCGATGTGCTCAATAATCGTCACCTTCAGCAGCGTGCGAACGACAGCGATCTGTCGGCTCGTATCCGCAGCTTCGAGACCGCCTTTCATATGCAGTCTGATGCCCCTGAAGCGTTCGACGTGGGAAAGGAGAATGACGAAACGCTCGCGATGTATGGTCTCAAACGCGGGGAGAGTGAAGGGTTTGGCTGGCAGTGTCTTGTCGCTCGACGACTCGCCGAACGCGGCGTGCGGTTCATTGAACTGGTTGACGGAAGCAGCAGCAACAACTGGGACCAGCATGGGAACATGGCTGAACATGCCGATCACGCAAAAGTTATCGATCAGCCTCTCGCGGGACTGCTGCAGGACCTCAAGCAACGCGGCATGCTGGAAGACACACTTGTGATCTGGACCACCGAATTTGGCCGTACTCCCGGAATCGATGGCGACAAGGGCCGTGGACATCACAGCGCGTGTTTTTCATCATGGCTGGCCGGTGGTGGCGTGAAGGGCGGTACGAGCTATGGCAGCACTGACGACATCGGTGCCGTGGTCGCGGAAAACGGCGTCCACGTTCACGACTTCCATGCCACAATCCTGCACCTGCTGGGCATCAACCACACCCGCCTGACATATCGAAACGCTGGCCGCGATTACCGACTCACCGATGTTCATGGCCACGTCGTTCAGGACATCCTTGCATAACGATGACACCTGTTTGGACTGGCAATTTGTGGGCGCTGTGGGCAATCTCCAACGAACCGAGTATAGTATCGTTATCCGTGACGAATGGTCGCAGACTTGACAGATTCTTGCGGGAGTTCACCACATGGTGCGCCGATTCATTGTTCGCGTTGTGGCGTTGGGTTTCCTGATCGGACTTGTTTATGTGGCGCAGATTGATGCGCATACGCTCAATGCTCTGGATCAGAAATCCGGCGAGGAAGTATGGACGTTCACAGCAGGGGCTCGGATTGATTCACCGCCAACGGTTGAGCAGGGCCGCGTGCTGTTCGGTTGTGCGGACGGGTCTGTCTACTGTCTCAAAGCCGATGACGGTCAGTTGATCTGGCGTTATCGGGTCGCTCCGCTGGATCGACGAGCGATGGCGTTTGAACAACTGGAATCACTCTGGCCCGTGCATGGCAGTGTGCTGATCAGGAACAACGTCGTCTGGGCGGTGGCAGGTCGTTCGAATTTCCTTGATGGCGGGTTACGCCTGGTGCGGCTGGATCTGGAGTCCGGCAAAATGCTGACGGAAGATCAGCAGATGCGTTTGTATGTGGATGGTGAACGAGTCGGCGAAGGAGCAGCACCCGGTCTGCTTAAGAGAGATCCGGCTCAGGGACTGGAAATCGGTGATGACGCAGGCAGTTCAGTCGGCGACTATCCTTCACCGTACCAGTTTGTCGGGATCATCGACGAAGTTCGCTTGTTCTTTACGGCCGTCGATGATGCTTCGGTGGCTGAGCGATACAAGGATGGTTCAGAAATGTCGGCTGATCCGGTGCTGGTTGTTAGTTTCGATGACGGAACCGCCCGCGACATGTCCACGTACCGCAACAATGGGACTCTGAACGGCGGCAAGATCGTCACCGGAAAATCCGGGCAGGGCGTGCAGTTTTCCGGGAAGAGCGGGGCCGGCGGGCGCAAAGGAAAGAAAGCGAATGCCACTGCCAAAGCAGGCACTGCCGTTGCTGGTGAAGAACCACGCAACAGTCTGATTGAACCGAAATGGACGACCGACGTGCCGATCTACGTGCGGGCGATGGTGATGGCAGGATTCCACTTGTACATCGTCGGCCCGCCGGACATCATTGACGAAGAAGCGACGTTCCGGAAACTGTCAGAAAAAGACACGGAAGTCCAAAACCTGCTCAGCGCTCAGGACGCCGCGATTGAAGGCCAGCAAGGTGCAAAGCTGCTGACCGTAAACACCGAAACAGGCGAAATCGAACACACTGTTGAACTCGATACGCTTCCGTCATGGGACGGTCTGGCCGGTGCGCAAGGACAGTTGTTTCTGACGACACTGGATGGCAGAGTGATGTGCTTCGGGAAGAAGTGATGTGGGAGTTATGAGTCGTCAGTGGGCAGTGGGCAGTGGGCAGTGGGCAGTGGGCAGTGGGCAGGTTTCGGCGCGCCGGGCGGCGTCAATCCCAGGACAATATCAGGGTTTCTTGAAGTGAATGTTATGTCAACAGTTCCAAAAGCTCGATTGACACCGGAACAGTATCTTGCCATCGAACGAGCAGCGGAGTTTCGCAGCGAATTTTTCCGCGGTGAGATGTTTGCAATGGTCGGCGCGAGCCGGAAACACAATCTGATTGCACTCAATTTTGCAGCAGAGATTCGTCAGCAATTGAAGGATCGCAATTGTGAAGTCTACCAGTCTGACATGCGAGTCAAGGTTAACAAGACAGGTCTCTATACCTATCCGGACGTAGTTGCCACCTGTGATCAGCCGCGATTTGAGGACAAGCAGGTGGACACGCTTCTGAATCCGCGAGTCGTCGTGGAAGTCCTTTCGCCATCAACAGAATTGTGGGACCGTGGAAAGAAATTTGCGCACTATCGGGCGATCGAATCATTGCGAGAATATGTGCTGATCGCGCAGGATCATGTGCTTGTCGAAAGATTCACTCTCAACGCAGACGGCCAATGGGCGTTACTCGACTACCGGACTCTGGATGACACCCTGATACTCGATTCAATTTCCTGCCAGATCAAACTCTCAGAGATTTACGCACGGATCAGCTTTGATCAACCCGAAGCAGAATCGCAAAATGCTCCTGACTAAGTCACACTTCACTTACTTCCTCGGCATGTCCCGAGTCATTCTCTGCTGCGCGGCCCTCATCCTCTGGAGTGCTCTTGCGGCGGCGTGTAATATTCCCGTGTTTCGATTTGCCCTGGAGCGATGGAAACCGGATTCATGCGAAGTCGTCGTTTTTCACAACGGGGCTTTGTCAACCGACGACGAGAAGACCGTACACGACCTGGAGACGGCCTCACTTGCAAAAGACGGTGACGCGAATCTCCACGTGATTCGCTGCGATCTTAGCCACAACGCCGATCCGGAACTCAGCGATCTCTGGCTTTCGATCAAACAGAAAACCGGATCACAGTTGCCGGTGCTGGTGGCTCGGGCGAGCCATTGGTCATTCCCGTCTTCGGTCGCGGTCGAGCCCTTGAAGTCATCCCGGCAACGCAGGTGAATGCAGACTTGATCCACGACCTGACTGAGTTCCTTTGCGGAGCATGTTCATGCCAGGTCAAGGAACAAAACCCGGGCTTCGATCTCCTGCTGGCGACGAATTGGGCTGAAGCCCTGTTCGGCGAAGACTCAGACGGCCCTCCGCCCGGAGCCGCGATCGGAAATGGCCAGAAGAAGGAACCAGAACTAGTACCAATCCCGTCGGGCAGGAAACGCACTCCGTAAAGAGAGACGTGTGATCAATGCAAGTGGCTGCGGCTGGGAAGTGAACAACTTCATGGACTCGTGGCGGTTGAATCAACGGCAAGGACTTCCTTGACAACGTTGCCAAACACATCCGTCAGTCGGTAATCGCGGCCGGCATGGCGGTAGGTGAGGTGTTCGTGGTTCAAGCCGAGAAGGTGCAGAATCGTGGCGTGAAAGTCGGGCATAGTGACTTTGTTATTCTGCACGTAATAGCCGAATTCGTCGGTCTGGCCATGAGTCATTCCACCGCGAACCCCGCCGCCAGCCAGCCAGACACTGAACGCGTGCGGGTGATGATCGCGGCCGTCAGTCCCCTGAGCGGCCGGAGTGCGGCCGAATTCCGTACCGAAGATCACCAGCGTGTCGTCGAACAGGCCGCGAGACTTCAGATCCTGCAGCAGCGCTGCAATGGGCTGATCCACTTTCTTTGCATTGGTCGTATGATTGTTCCGCAGGTCGCTATGGGCGTCCCAGTAGTTGCGAGGATAGCTGAAGTTAACCTGCACGAATCGGACACCGGCCTCAAGGCAACGCCGTGCCAGCAGGCACTGGCGAGCAAACTCATCCGTCGGTTCGACGTTGACACCATATGAAGTCTGAATTTCGGCGGTTTCGCGGGTGATGTCCATCACTTCCGGCGCCTCCGCCTGCATGCGAAAACTCATTTCAAACGCTGCGATGCGAGCTTCCAGTTGCGGATCATCTCCGACTTTTGCCAGATGCTGCCGATTGCGCTGCATGAGCAGGTCGAGCTGCAGTCGCTGAAGAGTCGGGTCGTCGCCGGGGGCAAGGTTGGAGAGTTGGGTCTCCTTGAAGTTCGTGCTGCCGTCACCGATACGCGTACCCTGAAAACTCGCGGGCAGGAACGCCGAACCATAATTCTGCGTGCCCCCGTGATACAGCGATGGACTAAGACTGATGAATCCCGGCAGATTTTGATTCTCCGTGCCCAGTCCGTACAGCGTCCAGGCTCCCAGGCTTGGCCGCGCGAAGACTCCACTGCCGGTGTTGATATTCAGCAGGGCCGGGCCGTGCGAAACCTGATCTCCCCCGTTCATCGAACGGATCACGCAGATGTCGTCGATGCAGGATCCGATCTGTGGGAACAACTCGCTGACTTCGATACCGCTCTCACCATACGGCTGAAACTTCCACGGCGAAGCCAGCAGATTGCCGGTTGGTGCAAATTCGAACTTCGGCTTGGCGACCGGCAGCGGTTGCCCGTTGAGTTCCGTCAGCTTCGGTTTGGGATCAAAGGAGTCGACATGAGACACGCCTCCATGCATAAACAAAAAGATGACGCGTTTCGCCGTGGCAGGAAAGTGCGGCTGCTTCGGCGCCAGCGGACCCGCATGGATTGTGTCAGCCACAGTGGATTGTGCGAGCAGGCTCAACAAAGCCAAATTTCCAAAGCCGCACGCCGATTGGCGAAGAAGTTGTCGACGGGATATGTTCATGGCAGTCTCTTTGCGTTCATTCCACATACAAAAACTCGTTCGAGCACAGCAATGTCTGACAATAACTCTGCCAGGCCATTAACTGGCGGTTCTCCTCGGGGCGAGCCAGAGCTGCTGTTGAGCCGGCATAGGCTGTCAGAAATTCGCTGGCCTGGACTGCTTCATCGTCAGTTGGATCTCTGCCAAATACCAGCAGATGGATTCGGGCAATTCTCTGTTCGTCCGTTTGAGACGCATCTGCGAGCAGACGTTCAGCAAGAGCTTTCGCCTGGTCGCGAACGAACGGACTGTTGAGCAGAAACAGCGACTGTGATGCGACCGTGGTCTCGCTGCGAACGGTAGTCACCCCATTTGGATCCGCTGCATCGAACAACGCCAGGACGTCCGGCAGCATGTTGCGAACAATCGGAAGATAGATGCTGCGTTTTTGAAAGGTTGTGTAAATCGGATCGTCCGCAGCGAGACGATTCGGCATGATCATCGCCCCGATATTCTCCGCCTTGCTGACAAGATACTCAGCACTTTCGTTTGTGCCAGGAACTCGATCGAGCTTGCCACTCACCGCCAGCATCGCGTCACGAAGTTCCTCGGCCGACAATCGACGTCGATGCAGAAGAGCGGAATTCCGAACCAGCATTGAGGAGTCATTGAGACGACTCGCTGCGCGCTCCGCATTCTGCATCTGATACGCATTCGACAGCACGATCAGCCGGTGCATTTCCTTCATGCTCCAGCCGGATTCGACGAATCGCGCGGAGAGCCAGTCGAGCAGCTCCGGATGCGAAGGCCGTTCACCACGCGTTCCAAAGTTGTCGCTGGATGCTACAAGCCCGCGGCCAAAATGGTGCTGCCAGATCCGATTGACCATCACACGTGCCGTCAGAGGATGGTGGGGGCTGGCGATCCATTGCGCAAGTTCCAGACGGCCGCTGTCGGCCAAGTCGCCGACATTCACTTCTTCACCCTTGCCGTTGTGATTCGTCAGGATCTGCACAAACCCGCGCGGCACAGTGGCCCCGAGCGTAAAGCGATTTCCCCGCACATGGACTCGCAGGTTACGTGGCAAAGTTTCTCGTGGTGCCATCACGATCACCGGTTCCTTCCCGGGACCCTGCGGAATCGGGAATTCCCACCACATCGTCGCGTTCCGGTTCTCATTCTGAAACGGTTCCGTGCTGCGAAAGATCCCGGCCAGCGCGTAATAGTCCGTGGTGCGAATCGCATCAAACTTGTGATCGTGGCAGCGGGCGCAGGCGAGCGTCAGTCCCAGCATGGCCCGGCCGGTCACGTCAATCTGATCATCGACAATGTCGAGCCGCGATTGCTCCTTGTCCGTCTCTGCCAAAGCCTTTGGTCCAACCATCAGGTAACCCGTCGCGATGGTCCGCCGCGTGTTCGTTTCCACCGAATCCGTCAGCGGCAGCAGATCTCCTGCCAGTTGTTCAATCAGGAACTGGTCATACGGCAGATCCTGATTGAACGCATCGACGACATAGTTGCGATATCGCCAGGCATACCGCATCACCACGTTGGCATCGTTGGCGGTGGTTTCCGCGTATCGCACGACATCCAGCCAGTGTCGAGCCCAGCGTTCGCCATAATGAGGCGATGCGAGCAATCGATTCACCACGCTGGCGTAGCTCTGTGGAGAATTATCCGCCAGAAACGATGCCACTTCTTCCGGCGACGGAGGCAGGCCTGTCAGGTCAAAGGTCACGCGACGCAGCAGCGTGAGTTTGTCTGCTGGCCCGGCAGGCTTCAGCCCGGAATCCTCAAGCGACTTCAGGATAAACCGATCCACCGGCGACTTGATCCATGCTTCGTCGTTCACGGTCGGGGGGACAAAATCCGTCACAGGCTGCCACGCCCAAAAGCTTTTTTCTTCGGCAGTGAATGTGGCAATCGCAGCCAACTGGCTGAATCGTGGCAGTGTCAGGCCGAATTTTTCAGCGAGGTGCCCCTCGACAGCCAGACGCTCACTGTCTTCCAACGCTTTGTTGTAAACGATGACCTCACCCACGTCGCCCTGAATCGCACCGGACCAGCTGACCGCTTTGCCAAGGTACGCTCCAATGTCGGAACGATGCTGAATGTCGGGGACAGTGTCCCGACCTTCAAGCGGTTCACCTGCAGAACGAATGGCCGGTTCCCCGTTGAGATACAACCGCGTCGTTGTTCGCATGGGGCCCGGTTGCTTGGTCACCGTCAGGATAATCGTCCTGCCGTAGTGTGGATTGAAGGAACCGCTGCCCAGTGAGGCATCATGATTCCAGCCACCAGCAATATGCAATGCATGATCTTCGCCGCGATTGATCTGTACCAGTGCCGCCAGCGGTCGGCCCGGATCACCGTCCGGATTCGCGGGATTGCCAAATCCGAAGACTCCATCATACGGAGGCTGAGTGTCATGCGGCTGAAGGTTCATCACAAGAATGATGGACAAAGCCGCATCGCCGCGAATGTCGATCGGACGATCTGGTGATGAGGCCAGTCCCGACGTCGTTGCAAATCGCACCGCCGGGCGTTTTAGCAGAGTGCTCTCTTTGGCAAACGTCGCGGGCAATCCAACGCCATCGGCGCGGACTCCTTTTGTGGCCGACACGTCGCGTCCATGACCGCTGTGATCCGGCCAGAGATACACAGGATCGCCATTGTCGAGCGCCAGAGAATCCGCTTTCAGCCACAACTGCAGCGACTTCGCCAGTTCACCTTCATCGGGACCTGCGAAGTCCGGGATTGAGCTGTTTGACAAATTGTTCGCGGGCACGCTCGTTGAGGCACCAGGCCAGACGGCTCCAGCCCTGATCCATTCTGTAATCGCTGCAATCTGCATGTCCGTCAGCTTGCCGTCCGGAGGCATCTCAAGTCCGTTCTCATGCCGCACAGCCTGCAACAGCAGACTTTCACCCGGTTTTCCAGCAATGATCGCCGGCCCTGTTTCGCCACCTTTGAGGATTCCCTCACCCGAATCCAACCGAAGCCCCCCTTTGGTCATCGTGTCCGCGTGGCACTTGAAACATCGTTCGATCAGCAATGGGCGGATGTTCGTTTCAAAGAATCGGTCCGCTTCAGCGGTCGCATCCTGACCCAGTCCGTCGCTGACGCACATCATCAGATGTGCAACGACGACAACACTGTGATGAATGGCTGCTGTGATGCGAATCATGGCTTGGTCTCTTTACTTTGCAGCGGAGACTGTTGTCTCTGTGCGAGTAGTTCAGGATGCAGAGCGTTGCGGCGCGCCAGTCCTGAGTGAACAGCTACGCTATCAGAACGATCACTGATATCCAATCTTGATGTTTGTCAGTCGGCTCGTTTGATCCACGAATCGTCCCTGGCCACCGGCAAATTATCAGATCCATTCGCCATACTTCCGACTGCACCTTAACATGCGATCAGCGCAGAATATGCCTCCCATTTGCCTGATCGAATGGAATTGGGATACACTCCGGACGGATTCATTGTCGGCGCAGGGTTAACGCAATATTGTGCCTCGACATTCCTTGGCAAGGATTTCCGCCGCGGAGTGCCGGGGCACATCGGGTCAAGGCCCCTCAGTCTTCGTCAGAGAAAATCACTATGCATTTGCCAGAGCTGCGTCTAACGCTGTGTGTGTGTCTCATCACAATCGCTGCCGCGATCGGGCAGGCGGCTGTTCTGCACGCAGGCGATGATGTCGAGTGGTTTCGGCGAAATCATGGGGTTGCCTCGGAGGGGATGGTGCTGCCGTCCAATTTCGGTGAAGGTGACGAACGATTGTGGCGAGTCGAATTGCCGCCGGGAATTTCGACACCGTGCATCTGCGGGGATTCGATTTTCGTCACAACGTATGTGGCAGAGTCCAAAGAACTGGCAACTGTCGCACTCGATCGCAAATCGGGGCAGATTCGCTGGAAACAAGTTGCACCCACGCAGACAATGGAAGCCTTTCATCCGGTGGGGAGCCCGGCCTCAGCGACACCGGCCTGCAACGGGTCGCAGGTGTTTTCATTCTTCGGAAGCTACGGATTGCTGTGCTACGATCTCAACGGCAAACTGCTGTGGGAACGACCAATGGGACCCTTTCAGGACGAATTCGGTGCGTCCAGTTCCCCGGTCCTGATCGATGGCAAAGTCGTGCTGAACGAAGACCATGACGTTGACAGCTTTCTGATCGCTCTGGATCAGACGACAGGGGAAATCGTCTGGAAAACGTCTCGCGCAGAGGCCACTCGAAGCTATTCCACGCCGGTTGTGTTCGACAATCACGGGCATGCGGAAATTCTTGTTGCCGGGTCACGGCAACTGGCCGCCTATGATCCGAGCGACGGTCAGAAGC
>JANOUN010001416.1:0-3253 GCA_031416875.1 Planctomycetota bacterium
GGTCGATGTCCGCGAAGAATTGTGCAGTGACTTTGCCTTCCCTGTACTGCAGTGGCAGGCGCGGTACGAAAACATCTATCTGCTGGGCACCAGTATCGCACGGCCTCTGATTGCAAAGGCCTGTCTGCAACGAGGTCGCGAAGTTGGCGCGGAGGCGTTCGTGCACGGGGCCACCGGTAAAGGGAACGATCAATGTCGTTTCCAGCTCGCCGCTGAAGCGCTGGAACCGGGGATTCACATCATCGCTCCATGGCGCATCAGGAAGTTTCGCGACATGTTTCCTGGTCGCACCGAGATGCTGGCCTATTGCGAGAAAAAGAACATCCCCGTCAAGGCGACGGCGAGGAAGCCGTATTCCAGTGACGAAAACTGTCTGCACATCAGTTACGAAGCGGGCGACCTGGAAGATCCCACCGTGGATGGCCAGAGTGTCATCGACTTCGGCATGACCGTGTCTCCGCAGGACGCTCCGGATAACGAAGAAAGCGTTACGATCTCGTTTGCATCCGGCGTTCCCATCGCGGTCAACGGCAAAACGCTGAGCGCCGCGGCACTGGTTGAGGAACTGAACAGGATTGGTGGACGCAATGGCTGCGGTCGGATCGACATTGTGGAAAATCGCTTTGTCGGCATGAAAAGTCGCGGTGTGTACGAATCACCTGGCATGACGCTGCTGTATGCGGCTCATCAGGGGCTGGAGCAATTGACGCTCGATCGCGACCTGACGCATCTCCGGGATTCGCTGAGTCCCCAGGTGGCAGAAATGGTGTACTACGGTTTTTGGTACTGTGCGAAAATGGACGCGCTCATGGCCTTCATTCGCGAGACGCAAAAACCTGTCACGGGCAACATCAAGTTGACTCTGTACAAAGGGAACGTCCGCGTCAGCAGTCGTACGTCTCCGAACAGTTTGTACAAAGCGGATATCGCCAGCATGGAAAGCGGCGGTTCGTATGATCAGACGGACGCGGAAGGATTCCTGCGGATCATGGGCTTACCCGTGCGAGTCCAGGGCAACGTGCGACCGAGGCCTTACTAGTGCTCTGTCAACACTTGGAATTGGGGTTTACGAAATTAGCCGGAGGGCGTTAGCCCCCGGTTTGTTTCGGAAAAACCGGGGGCTAACGCCCAATGGCTGATGGGTCCCAACCCCAATTCATAGACCTGACAGAGCACCAGGCGAACGGTTTACGGCAAATCCATGTCTTATTCGCTTGTCCTCATTCGGTTGTGGAAATCGGCGGCGGATTACCAGGCAGCGTGAAGTTTCACAAACGAATGTGTGACAAACGAATGAATCGCATTTGCATGAAACGCTGACGCAGCTCGCTCATATTAGGTGAATCGAAGCTCGATGCGGAATTTGGAAGCATGAAGCAGGGCGCAGGAAAAGAGCGAGCTTCCGGGGGAAAGCTCGCTCTTTTCGGGAGGAGGGAGAGGTACTGTTCGTTGTGTCGATCAAGCTGCTTTGCGTTGTTCGCCGATGGTTCCGGCGATGACTCGTTTGATGTTTGAACCGGGGCCGCCGCGAGGAGGATACCCGTATTCTCTGAGTTTCCCGGACAGAGTTCGCAGACCAATCTGCAGGATCTGAGCGGTCTTTTCGCGGTTGCCGTTGCAACGGGCAAACGTGGATTCGATCAGTTTGCGTTCCATTTCGGCCAGCGTCATGCCGACGCATTCTGCACCATCATTGATCGCGTCGTTCTGCAGCCAGGGTCGCAGATCATCGGGGCCAATCATTTCTGTCACATCGACCGTGCAGCAGCGTTCGATCACATTCTGAAGTTCACGCACGTTGCCCGGCCACGGATGACCTTCCAGCACATGCACCGCTTCTGCACTGATCTGTCGTGGTGGACGACCCTCCTTCAGTGAGATCTGGCTGATGAAGTGTTCCACCAGCAGTGGGATGTCGTTGCCGCGAACTCGCAGAGGTGGCGATTGCAGTGTGATGCCGCTGAGGTGTTGCAGCAGGTCGTCGCGGAACCGGCCTTCCATGGCCAGTCGATTCAGGTCACCGTGCGTGGCAGCGATGAACCGAATATTCGGTCCTTCCTGACCACCATGCAATACGGCGGTTGCTCGCTGTTCCAGCAGTTGAGCCAGGCGTTTCTGGAACGGCAAAGCCACCGTATCGACGTTGTCCAGCAGGATCGATCCGCCGTCGGCCATCTTCAGATAGCCGGGGAAACCGTCCGGAGCATTATCGCCGAAGAGCTGATGTTCCAGCGTTTCGACAGAATGCAGACTGCAGTCAATTCGCAGGAATGGCTTCGTTGACCGACGGCTGCAGCGATGCAGGCCTTCGGCAATCAGCGTTGTTCCGCTCCCTGGTTCGCCCCGAACAAGGACCGTGCGGTCATCGTCGGCGGCGATGCGAATGGATTCTCGCAGAGACTGCATGGCTGGCGTACTGCCAACCAGATCCATCAGATTGCGGTTAAGCAACTGACGTCGCAGTTTTTCGTTTTCGCGGATCAGTTCGCCGCGTCGCAGAGCGTTGAGTAACGCAGCTCCGAAACGTGACGCTGAATAAGGGCGTTCCAGGACTTCGCATTCGAATGTCGGCACAGTTTCACGACCCCAGCGGGAGTCTTCGCCGACGATGCAGATGACCTGAGCGGCTTTCGAATGATTTCGAATCGCAGCGTTCACCTCCTGAATCCGGGAGACTGTGTCTGCATCGTCAATGATGCAGCAGCAGAATTCCTGTCGACTTAGGTGGAACAGCATCGCATCCGGGCTGTCCGTTTCGCAGACCTGCATGCCACGCTTGCGGACATCGTCTGCAAGCAACTGGCGTGCACCGGGACGTGGCGAAAAGACCAGCACAGTGCGTGTGGTCGATTCCGTTTCCGGTGGAATGGATTTGGTTTCGGAAGGCGCGGCCTGAGTGGGCTGGGGGAACCGCAGGATCTGCGGCTCATGATGAGCGCCGTTTGGGAACTCGTTCATGATTTCCTCAATCTGGGGAGCTGAGTGGAGAGTCAGAGGGGAGACGAGTGGAGGGACGAACAGTTCGAGAGATTGAGCCGTTCGGCTTTTGATGAGATTCAAAAGACGAACAATTCAACAGACGCGAACAGCTCTGACTTCCGGATGAGATTCCGGAAGGGGGAGAGAAGGGAGGAGAACAGAAGGGAGATTTTGGATTCAGGAATCGAATCCGGGTTGAGAGACGGAGTGATATCGCCGGTCGGCCTTTAGTGTCAACACGTGTTCTGGAGGATTCTGCACAAAACTTTGCGGC
>JANOUN010001417.1:0-1800 GCA_031416875.1 Planctomycetota bacterium
ATTCAAACAGAATCCAGCGCCCGTCCGGTGACCATTTGGGATTGGTGTCCTTCGCCGTTCCGTTCGTCAACTGTCGCGGTGACATTGAGCCGTCGCTCGGCACCAGCCACAGTCGCGACTGAGTTTTGTTCTGCTGTGAATCGGTAATCTCCGAGACCGCATACGCGACCCACCCGCCGTCGGGACTGAGATGGGGTGTTCCCACACGTTTGAACTGAAACAGATCTTCAACGGTCATCGGGCGTTTGGTCATCGGAGTTTCTGCCGGTGTGGCAAGTTGAGCATTCAGAAGGGCGGGTGAAAACAGCATCGAGACAACAGCAGATAAGACGCGGATTCGCATGGGCATGGATTCTTCCGTTTTGAACCGTACAGGCAACACCAGGCTGAGTGGCGATCAAGTCAGTCCCGTAGCATGTCACGTGCAAGCATTGCTTGTCCAGCGTCTCGCGGGAATTATCGAACGTGCTGCGAGTCAGCCATCAACCCACGCGATCGGCAGAATCTGCCGGTTGACGACCTCGCTGATTCGACACGGCAGTGGTTACTCCAGGTTCGCGGCGCATTTCCGGCGATTTTTTGGAATTGCCTGAGCTCGAAGATCGATGGATTCTATAATTCTGAACAGTGGGTGTTGCTCAGCATGGAGTCAGCGATGAGTGTGCTCAGAGACAACGGAACACGAACGCCGCGAGCCTCCAGGTTGGGCACGGTTTCGGCTCAGGACTCGGCATCATCTGTCCGTAATTCGCGCGGGAGCGCATGGACGATTCATCGTTTGCCTTCCCGTGAACTCAAACGCCGATTCTGGCACATGTGTCCGGGTCTGCTTGCGTTTGGGCTGCACATGGTGCCACACGCAGACCCGATTTCACCGACACTGCAGTTGATCATCGTGGGCTGTGGCATCGCGATTGCAGCCCGGATCCTGCTGGGCTTTCGACAGATTCAGCGTCAGGGTGAAGGAGTTGGCCTCGCGGCGGTCGGTGGCTACTCGCTGTCCGTCCTGTTGACGGCGTTTCTGTTTCCGCGTCATCTGGAACTGGGACTGGCCGTGCTGTCGATTCTGGCGTTTGGCGACGGGTCCGCGACTCTGGTCGGGCTCACATTTCGCGGACCGCGGCTTTGGTGGAACCACGCAAAGTCATGGAGCGGACTGCTGGGGTTCATCGTGATCGGCTCCCTGATGACGGCCTGGATTTATTGGGGGGAAACACACAACCCGGAAGCCGCTGATCCTGCCGTATCGTATGGCCTCGCACTGTTGCTGACGTCACCAGCAGTCGTCGCCGCGGCTCTTGCAGAATCCATCCGCTCCCGGATCAATGACAACATCCGCGTTGGCGTTGTCGCAGCGATCGTTCTGGTCCTGCTGCACAGTTTCCGTCCGCTGTAACAGCTACGACGTGGAAGCCGATGGCTGGAGTCTCAACGACAAACGCACGCCCCTGCTGCCTGAAGACAAGCTGCGCGTTGTGCCCACGGCGGAGGAACATGCGAAGAACAATCTGCCGGATATCCTGACTCGCTGACGCAGCATTTCAAATTTCAAATCTCAAATCTCAAATGCCGAGCGTGCGAGGCCCCGCACTGCACAGAGTTTCTGCGTGCCAGGCCGACATCGCTGCTCAAGGCTACAACCGGTCGCTCAACCGCGACAAGGCAGTTGTGCATGAAAGAGGTGACACACCGCCCCGCCAGTTTCAACATCGGCAGCTTCCCCTTCCTCAGAA
The DNA here is from genome assembly GCA_031416875.1 of Planctomycetota bacterium. GTDB lineage: Bacteria > Planctomycetota > Planctomycetia > Planctomycetales > Planctomycetaceae > SXXK01. Next base: position 1,734 of record JANOUN010001417.1, read on the forward strand.
GCGAATTCCTCAAACTCGATCACGGCGGACTGCGGCGGCGTTTCGCTCCTGATCTCACCTTGTGAGC